>JBIKMD010000351.1:0-5413 GCA_044359465.1 Myxococcota bacterium | reverse complement strand
CACGCGCCAAAGGCAACGTCGACTACTCAACGGGCATCGCCATTGCGAGCGGCGTGTATGTGGATGATGTCACACACATCGAGGTCGTCCGTTACCCCAAAGGCTCAGACGCCATGGGTCTGCTTGCTGCGCTGCTCACAGACAATGGCACGCGGCTCACTCGGCCTTTGAAGTTCTTGTGGAACGCCATCACCCACCCGATCCAATTCGTCCGTGCGATGATTCCCTTCGGCTGGGCGCAGAAAACGATCATCCTGCTCGTCATGCAATCGATCGACAACCACATGAAGCTCAAGCTGCGCAGGCCCTGGTTCTGGCCCTTCATGCGTACGTTGACCACGGAGAAAGGCAACTCGCCGCCGGTGCCGGTCTATATTCAACCTGCGAATGAAGCGGCCAAAGCGATCGCCAAAAAAATAGACGGCGTGCCGCAAAGCGCCATCAACGAAGTGATGCTCAACGTTGCTACCACGGCGCATATTCTTGGCGGCTGCCCAATGGGATCGAGTGCAGCGGACGGCGTCATCGACTACAAGAACGCTGCCTTTGGTTACGACAACTTCTTGATCATCGACGGGTCGACCATCCCGGTCAACTTGGGCGTAAACCCTAGCCTCACCATCACCGCGATCGCCGAGCACGCCATGAGCCACGTGCCAAACAAAGAAGGCGCCGTGCTCCCCGCCCCCGTCAAGCTCAGCTCCTGAGCCTCTCTAAACCCGTAAAAAAGCTCAAAACGCGAGACTAGGGCATGTGTCCAACAACATCGGCACCGGTTGGCCGATATTCTCGCCGTCAAATTCAACGGAGCTTCGGAACCAACCATGCCTACTATCGACCGCTCGTCCCTTCTTCCACTCATCACCAAAGGCGAAAACCTCGGTGAGCGCAAAGACTGGAAAGTCACGACGCCAGGCGCTGACGTGAAATTCAACGAACAGTATGGGACTTACGACCTGCCCACGCTCGTTGTTAGCACCCCCAAGTTCACAGACCCCACGCCTCTTGATCTCACGACAGCGCTCATACCCACGCTCCAAGCCGCGCCTACGGTGGCTGAGCTGCAGACTCTCATTACCACGGCCATCGGCGCGAACGCCGCGTACTTCGATGCCAGCGACCTCAGCGGCAAAGGGAAAAACGAGGTCTTCGGTATCCAGCAGCTCCGCCGTGATGGATTCGTTGCCGGTCTCAAAAGCGCGCTCGCAAATAATGCGCTAGGCACCGATGAAAAGAAGATGGTCGGCTTGCTTCTGACCGAGGTGAAGGAGTCTCTGATCGCAGGCCGCGCCTACGCCATGGAAGTGGGCACCGAGCACAACTACTGGCCCTACTGGAACAACTACGTCAGTGTGCTCGAGAAGATGCTGCTGCAGCTGCCAGAAAGCGACCCAGCCTACGCTGCCGTCAAGGCGCGCATCGAAGACATCTACAACCACAAACAAACGGGGGGCTGGGGCCGCTCCGTCAATGAAGCAGACGCCGAAAGCTCCATGGGAATGGCGGTCGTCTACCGTCCGATTGGCGCCAAAGACGTAGGCCACCGTGTGTCGCTTGCGAAAAACTCAACGCGCGAACGCCCCGTGTATGAAATCTGTACCGTGAAAAGCGCGGGTTTACCTGCAGGACAAGAAGCGTTCGCTGGGGCGAAAGTCTACAAAGACGCGGCGGGAAAATTCCACCTCGATTACGAAGGTCCCAAAGTGTCACCAAGCCGCGCAGGCCAGGCACTTCCTGCTGAGCTCGAAGCCTTCATCGATACCACCTCAGTGCCAGCGAGCGACATTGGCCTGCGGCCACTTGTTGCTGGCGAGACCGCCCGTGCGGGTATTGCGTTCGACTGGGATACGACAGGTTTCATCAATCCCGGCACCATCGACATTGGTTGGTGGGGTCACTGCCACAACGAGGCACCAGCGAACACACTCAGCCTCGTGCCGAAGCATGACATTACCTGGTACCGCGCTGGCGAGCGCGACGCCAAAGCGCTGCAAGTGTTCGCCAAAGCCGACCAATGGAACGTTGTTGGCAACCTGCTCGAAGATCGTGAAGCAGGCTTTTTGAACAACCGCGGTCGTAATGGCCAAGACTTGGATACAACTGTTTTCGTGGGCGATCGCAATAACGGCGGTCACGATGTGCGGCTCAAGGTGCCAGGACGCGCCGACATCTCCTTCGATTTCGAAGTGAATAGTTGGACGGATAAAAACGGCGTCACTTCGCCCAGTGTGCTCAAAGCTTTTCGTACCAACGTCGAATCGGCCGATGGCACCACCTTCGCCAAGAACCCCGCGGTAAGCGCGTCACAGGGTGACCTGATCGTGCAGGACGGCCTGGGTGCGAAGATGAGCGGCCAAGTGAAATACGTGGACCTCGACCCGCAGGGTTTCCAAGTCGAAAAGAAAGAGTCGGTCACGCTTGATCCAGCCCGTGACGAGTTCGTCAAAATCGGTGGTCGCATTCTCTCGCGCGGTAGCAATGGCGTCGGCGGCGTAGTCGAGGAAGTGTTGTTCAATGCAAAGACCAAAGAAGTGCAGACCAAACAAGTGACGGTCACGGTCGACGCGAGTGGTACAGCCACCCGTGTTGATGGCACACCTTCCGCCGCAACCGCAGTGTCTGCCTTTGAGGTACGCCAAGAAACGTCGTTCGACTCGGTGAAAGAGATCCACGAGTTCGTGACGAGCAAAACGGGCCTGCCCTTCGTGTTCGACACCTCTCCCGAAATGGCGGTGTGGAACTATCCCGTGAACTTCGTACAGCTTGACCAGCTCTCACGCACCCAGGCGGCGGACGCCGTCTACACCAAGTACAAGCTTCACTACACGACGGAAGGCGGCCCTGGTGGTACCGCTGAGTACATCCTCAAACGCGACTTCAGCGGCAAGATCATCGACAGCGTAGCGCTCACGCCTATGCCTGACTTTGCGTTCCGCCACGATGGCATCAAACTCGGCGCCGTTGCGCTCGCCGCAAACGGAGAACCAGTGTTCAATGCCAGCGCGTGGCAAGGTGGCTACTTGCTCGACGAACAGGGCTCGGTGGAACCGGGTCTTGCACTGTATGAACGCCAGCTCAAATTGCTCTATGCTTCGCTCACAGCAAAAGCCGAATCTTTCGTGTACGAAACTGAAGAAGGCCAGCTCATTCGTTTCACGAACAAAGCAGACTTTGACGCGCTCGTTGCTGCGCGTGAAGCGCTTGGGTGAGCACTGTGAGCAAAGCAAAAATGACAATTGCGCTCCCCGAGCTCGAGCAAGCGCTCGCAGCGTTGCACGCAAAATACTTCAGCACGCCTGACCCCATTGCGCTTCAGATCCCGGATGAAGCGGCACGGCCGAGCGAGGCGTTCTTGCAGCAATCCGCGATAGCGCTGGCAAACACGGACCCAACCATTGTCGCGCGTGCGGCTTTCGTCCTTGGCAACGCAAAAGAGGTTCGCGCACTGCCGATGCTCGTCGTTGCGCTAGAGCAAGGAAATCAGCTCGTGGTCGCTGACCTGGTGCGCGCGATAGGCCTCATTGGCGACCAACGTGGCCTGCCAGCGTTACACAAAGCTTGGATGAAGGGCGTCGCGCTCGAAGCAACGGCACAAGCGCTTGCGAGGCTTGGTGCGCGCGAGTCACTTCCCTTGCTGCTGATGGGCTTAAAACACCCAAGCACAGGCGTACGGCTCGCAACAATCGGCGCAATCGCTACGATCATTGGCGCGCACGATCCGCAAGACCTTGCGTCTATGTTTCCGGGCATGACTCAGCGCTTAGAACCGAGTCTGCAGGACATCTTTCCTCCGATGCGAGTGCTGGCGGCGTGCGTGCTAGCGCAGCTTGGCCGCAGCTTCGGTAATGCAGAGATCCGCACACTGCTCGAGATGCGCGCCGATAGAATGACGAACGTGCAAGCGTTCTTCGGCGGACGGAAATAGCGGAGCAAAACCTGACTGTGGACCGGGTCACTTGCCCGCTGGCGGCTCGTGAAGCTTTGGGGATTCTTTGACCACCGCTGCCACCGCATCGACGCCAAAGAACTCGAGCACCTGCTGCACTGTTAGCTTTTGTTCATTGCACAGCTTGGTCGCGGCAGCTTGCTCGTCGTGGGTTTGTTGCACGACGGTTTGCAAGTCCTTGATTTCCTGCTGAAGCTTCTCAATGCGCGACGCCGCCTCGCTTACGTTCTTGGCGGTGTCTGCCGCTTTGCGCTGAATGTACGCTTCGAGCGCTTCAATTTGGCCCACGCCCGCTTCGATCAAGTCTCGGATCGGATATCCAAACGCCTTGAGCGACGCTTCCACGATTTGCCGCTTCACTGCGGTGGGCGTTTCCACCGGTAGCGTTTTGAGCAACTCTTGCGCCTTCACCACGCGTCCTTGTTCTTCTGGCGTGATCCCCGCGGCAACGTAGATCTTTGGAAAATCCAGCGTGCCTCCACTCGCGGAGGGTAGCTCACCCTTCAACTCCACCTGTGGTGGAGGCGGCGGAGCGTCGCTGTACTTCTTAATCAGCTCGTCCGCAGAAGTGTCTTCGCCTTTGGTGGTTGTAGCCGGGGCATTCTCGTCCACCACGAACCATCCAAGGACTGTTTTTCCGAACCCTTTGCTATCGGCCATGGCTTAGCTCCTACTGAGACTCAGTTGAATCCCAGATCCTTGGCGACGGATTTGAGTGCGTCCACGTTGTGCAGATGCGAAAGCTGCGACAACAAATACGTGCGCACCAGCTCGTCCATGCGTTTGATGTCCTTGTCAGCAAAACCAAGCGCCTGACCGGCCGCGGCAATCCACGCGCGTTCTTTGTCGCTGACGTTGCCGTCAGCATAGGTCAGCATGACGGCGGTTTTCATGAACATGTCGCGGAGCTCAGCGCTCGGCAAACCGCGGACGAGATCCGCCGGAACAACATCTGCCATTGTCTCGAACGCTTTGAGATCGAGCACAGAACCCTCGCCCATCACATCCATCCAAAACGATTTGATGAGCATGCCCTCGCGCTCTTCGTGACCGTCCACGCGCGAAAGCGTGTAGAGCGCGCGCGCAATGAGGGCCGCTTGTTCGTGGTTGAGCTTCACGTCGTTGATGATTTCCATGCTTATCTCCTGTGACCTACGCGCAGATGCGCTTGTTGCAGTTTGTCTGACAGCTCCTGGGAGCTAAGGTTCTTGTACTTCTCTGGCAGCATACTTCTGTTGGACGCTTCGTAGACTGCGAGCAGCTCCATCAGCTCCAAGATATTCATGTCGCGCGACGGGAGGTAGTCGTCCACCGCTTTTTGCATGTCTTCAAGGGTCGGCGCGTCTTTTCTTCCTGCAGTGTCTGCGACCGAACCAGCAAGAAGCACCACACCTTCAATATCCGCGTTGGAGTAACCTACGAGCTTGGCCAAGATGTTCTCGCGCTGGGCCGCTAGATCGAATGCAG
>JBIKMD010000352.1:0-5413 GCA_044359465.1 Myxococcota bacterium | reverse complement strand
GGAAGAAATCAGGTGGTCACCCGGTCACCGCTGGAACGCTGCTTTTGGTCCCCTGGGAGACCGCTGGTGACACCCAATGGGTTTGTACGGCGAGCCCTTCTGCAAGGAAGGGAGCTTTTTCCGGTGCGCTATCGTCATCGCCTGAGTCGCATTCAACCACGCCGCCTTTGAGTAGGGTCTGCAACCAATCGAGCTCGTTGCTCTGCGTGTTGTCTATGTTGTCGCCACCGAGGATCGCAAAATCGAGTGGCGTGTCTTGGTGCAAAAGATTGAGCGTGCGGTGGGCGGCATTGACGATGAGGCAGCCAAAACCCCCTCTTGCGGCCTATACGCGCCCGATGTGTTTCCGGTGGAATCGAGCAAAGGTGCGCGTGTCATCGCCTCATCGTCTGCGAGCTGATAGTCGGCGAGATGCGCAAAGCGCGCGATGTGCTTCAGATCGGTGGCAAGAGGAGGAGGGGCGTCGTCGAGTGTACGCGCCACGCGTGCTAAACCAGGAGACACACGCCAATCGCCATACCCTTCAGCGATCAGCGCTGCCACCGCCTCTGGCGTGTTCGGCGAGCGCGCCGCGTCACCGCTTAGGGGCGGCGTTATGGGCAGCAACTGGCGATCCGTTGTGAGTGGCACGCGCGGCGCTTGCGCCTGCTGGGGCGTCTGCGCTGGCGAAGCAGGGGGCGGCACTTCAGTGAGGGTTGAAGCGTTTCTAGCGGCGCAGGCGATTAGGAAAGTTGCCCCAACAATCGTGAAGAGACGATGCATTGGCCGCGGTATCGATCGCCCCTCTTCGCATGACGTGCGGAAGCTTGCGGTCGTCGTGACTGCCTGACAAAAGCGACAAGACTGCTTTGCGCTGCACTCGGAGTCTTTGTGGATCTGCTACCGCTCGTGTTTGTTCAATGGCTACACATTCTTGCTGGCGTAGTGTGGATGGGCGGAAGCGTGATCTTCGCGCTCGTGGTTTATCCCATGCTCTTCGAGCGCCCAAAGGACGATGCGCGCGCCATGTACGAGCACATGGCAAAACCGATGGGCGTGCTCATGGCAGTGTGCGGGAATCTCACGCCTTTACTTGGTCTGCTCCGTGCGACGGTGATGGGACCGATTAAAAGTTTGGCGCAGCTTTGGGAGACCAGCTACGGCGTGACGTTTTGTGTCGCGTTTGCACTGAGTGCGTTTCTCGCCGCCCATGGTGCGCGCACGTCTGATCGCATCCCCGCGCTGCTTGAAGGTGAAGGCGTTATTTCGAAGGCGGTGGGGCGCAGTCTCATGCGAGACGCGTGGGTGTCCGTCTTCGGGTTCGTGCTCGTCCTCACCTGTATGGTGCTCATGCGCTTTGGTCTGTAGGGAGGCATGGCGTGCGACACGTGGCTAATCGCCCATGAACCACAAGTACACGTGAAGCTCAGCGGAGAGCCGATCGATCAATGGCGAGAATGCCCTGAGCATGTCACCAAGGGGTTTGTCGTTGTGCGTTTGCAACACCTCTTTGACGTCGCTTTGAAGATCGGCGGCCTGTGCTTGATTGAAGACCGTGTCGCCCCAGGGCATCAGGTAGCGAAGCAGGCGCGTGCCGGAGAAGGCGCTTACCGCTGCTCTTGAGAGGATCATCTTTGGATCATGGACCTCAGCAAGAACCTCGCCGTTTTCACGTCTCAGCTGGATCTGGATTCCCATCGCGGCAAGCTACGTTAGGGAGATGTCAGACGCGAGATCGGCCTATATCCATAACGCGTCAGCCTCTCGAATCACTGCCAGCGCTGAGCTGGACAATCAACTCACTCGAGGTCACAAGCGGCGTTGTTACCGGGGCGACGTTTTGGGCTGAAGAAGTCTGCAGGACCGCGGGCGAGGGATGCGCAAAACCAGACGCAAAATGCCGGCCGAAGAAAGTACCCTAAGGTGTGAGGGCATTTGGCCGCCCTGCACTGCTACGCTACGGCGTCATCATCTGCATGGCGTTCATGTGCTTTGGTCCGCAGGCACGCCGCGTTTGATGAATAACAAATGATGGTTGCGCTTAGCCGTTGGGTGCAACTGCAGCACACGATCCAGCGATGGGTCTTTGAAGTCCGGCAAATGCGCGCGCAGGTCTTCATGCACGAGGCCGCGCGCTTCCAGTTTCTTCAAGAAGCGAGGCCAATGCGGGCGACCCGGATCGCTGACGATCGCCATGCCTTTCTCTTCAATCGTACGGTCGATCGCATCCGCCAGCAGCGTGCATGCCGGCAGCTCGTAGAGCACGTCGCTGGCGATGACCAAATCGAATCTGCCTAAACCTTCGGGCGCCGCAGTCCATTCGTAGTGGGCGTAGTTTGGCTCGACGCCGTTGAGCCGCGCATTATGTGCGTACATTGCGGGCATGTCCGAGTGACCGTCTGTGGCGAGCACGGACTTGGCATTGAGCTTGGCCGCCACAATCGCCGCGAGCCCTAAACCGCAACCGAGCTCAATGACCCGTTTCCCCTCGACCAGGTGGGGGCGTTTGACGAAGAGCTCGGACAGGACGATCGCCGCAGGCCAAAGCACGCTCCCGAACGGCAGGGGTTCTCGCTTGCTGGCCCTGTCTTCGGTCGAAAACTGAGCCGCGCTGCGTACTTGGTAGCGCTGGTCCTGCAGCCCAACGACGCAATCGATCCATGTGTATTCGTAGGCCATTTTGAGCGCGCGTAGCACACGGCCTGCAAAAGCGGGAATACGCACACTTTGGGGTTGACGGAATCGAAAGAGATTGCGTACTGGCGCGGTCCTGTATTGATACAGGACTGAATAGGTACTAGATTGACCCTATGATTCGGCTGGCCAAACTCACAGACTACGGAATTGTGCTCATGAGTCACATGGCACGCTCGCCGGAGTCCACGCTGCATTCGGCGCGGGATCTGTCGGAGCACACGGGAATTCCGCTGCCGACCGTGAGTAAGCTGCTCAAGCTGCTGAGCCAGGGAAGCCTCGTGCAATCGCAGCGCGGTGTACGCGGGGGTTATTCGCTAATCAAAGCGGCGGATCGCATTAGTATTTCCGACGTGGTGCAGGCGCTCGAAGGCCCTGTGGCCATGACCGAATGTGGTGAGAAACTAGAGCCCACAACGTGCTCAATCGAGCATGTGTGCCGCGTCAAACCACACTGGCAAACGATCAATTTGGCGATCAAGACCGCCCTGGAGCAGCTCACGCTTGCCGACATGACGGCAGCAGCGTTGCCCCCGGTGATGACGCGTCCTCAGCGCAAGTCGCTGTCGCTCGTCGAGAAGGAGAGTGTATGATTCCCGAGACCAACGCCGAGCTAAAGAGCGTTACTGACAAAGCGTATCAGTACGGCTTTGAAACCCTCATTGAAAACGATTCGCTTCCGCCGGGTCTCAACGAAGACACCGTGCGTTTCATCTCTGCCAAAAAGCAGGAACCAGAGTGGCTGCTCGACTGGCGCCTCAAGGCGTACCGTCACTGGCTCACGCTCGAAGAGCCAAAGTGGCAACACGTCTCGTACGCAAAGATCGACTACCAAGCGATCGTCTATTATTCGGCGCCCAAATCGAAGACGGATGGGCCTAAGAGCCTTGCTGACGTCGATCCAGAGCTGCTCAAAACCTACGACAAGCTCGGCGTGCCGCTCCATGAACGCGCAGCGCTCGCGGGCGTCGCTGTTGATGCTGTGTTCGACAGCGTCAGCGTCGCCACGACGTTCAAAGACAAACTGCACGCGCTTGGCATTATCTTCTGCTCGTTCAGCGAAGCGGTGCGTGAACATCCAGAGCTCGTGAGAAAATACCTAGGCTCCGTTGTTCCTGTGAGCGATAACTACTTCGCCGCGCTCAACTCTGCGGTCTTCTCAGACGGCTCGTTCGTCTACATTCCAAAGGGCGTGAAGTGCCCCATGGAGCTGTCGACGTACTTCCGCATCAATGCGAAGAACAGCGGGCAATTCGAACGCACGCTGGTCATTGCAGATGATGACAGCCACGTGAGCTACCTCGAAGGTTGCACGGCGCCCATGCGTGACGAGAACCAACTGCACGCTGCAGTCGTTGAGCTGGTGGCGCACGAGCGCGCCGAGATCAAATACTCCACCGTTCAGAATTGGTATCCGGGCGACAAAGACGGCAAAGGTGGCATCTATAACTTCGTGACCAAACGCGGTGCCTGCCGCGGCTTCCGTTCGAAGATCAGCTGGACGCAAGTAGAGACCGGTTCCGCCGTGACGTGGAAGTATCCAAGCTGCATCCTGCAGGGCGACGAAAGTGTTGGCGAGTTCTACTCCGTCGCCGTCGCGAACAACCGCCAGCAAGCCGACACTGGCACCAAGATGATCCACATCGGCAAGAATACGAAGAGCACGATCATCTCCAAGGGTATCTCTGCAGGTTTTGGCCAGAACACCTACCGCGGCCTCGTGCGCGTGCAAAAAGGCGCAGAAAACGCACGCAACTACACGCAGTGCGATTCGTTGCTCATGGGAAGCGAGTGCGGCGCGCACACCTTCCCGTACGTGGAAGTGAAGAACAACTCCGCCCAAATCGAGCACGAAGCGACGACCTCGCGCATCAGCGAAGACCAACTCTTCTACTGCCGCCAGCGCGGTATGTCGTCCGAAGATGCGATCAACCTCATCGTCAACGGCTTCTGCAAAGAAGTGTTCAAAAAGTTACCCATGGAATTCGCCGTCGAAGCGCAAAAACTGCTCGGCGTATCGCTCGAAGGAAGTGTTGGATGAAAAAGCGCCTCACTCAGAGCGGTCCCCACCTCGGCGTTTGTTCCCAAGGAGAGATGTCATGATTTTGGAAATCAAAGATCTGCATGCGCGCGTTGGCACGACCGAGATTTTGCGCGGCATCAATTTGCAAGTGAACAAAGGCGAAGTGCACGCGATCATGGGCCCGAACGGCAGCGGAAAAAGCACGCTCTCGAACGTGCTCGCCGGCCGCGCGACCTACGAGGTCACGGGTGGCTCAGTGTCGTATCTCGGTGAAGATCTGCTCGGCCTCGCGCCAGAAGAGCGCGCAGTTCGTGGCGTGTTTCTCGCCTTCCAGTACCCGGTGGAAATTCCAGGCGTGAGCAACGTGCAGTTTCTCAAGAGCGCCTACAACGCCAAGCGCAAGCACCTGGGCCTGCCGGAAGCGGACGCGGTTGATTTTCTCAAGCTCGTCAAAAGCAAAGTCAAAGCGCTTGGAATGGACGACAAATTCCTTTCTCGCGCCGTCAATGAAGGGTTCTCTGGTGGCGAGAAGAAGCGCAACGAAGCGCTGCAAATGGCCATGCTCGAACCAACCCTCGCGATCTTGGACGAAACAGATAGCGGTTTGGACATTGATGCGCTCAAGGCCGTCGCAGAGGGTGTGAACCGTTTGCGCTCGCCAGACCGCGCCATGATCGTGGTCACGCACTACCAACGGTTGCTCGACTACATCGTGCC
>JBIKMD010000350.1:0-5414 GCA_044359465.1 Myxococcota bacterium | reverse complement strand
CAAAATCACTGGCGCAGAGGGCGACGCGACCGTCGTGTAGAGCACCATGACCGAACCCGGCTTCAGCATCGTGTCAGCGATTGGGTTGTTGGCGCCGTCGAGATCGGTTTTGCCAATCATGAACGCCACGCGCCTACCGGTGTTGTCGCTGGTGACGTTGGTGATCGGGTACATGCAAGTGCGGGCGCCGGTGAGTCCGAGTGCGCCGCTCACTGCACGCGCGCCGGGATCACAGGTGCCTTGGTTCGCGACCCCTGTGGTGCGTAGCCACACCGTCTCCGCGCTCGTACGCAATTCATAGTCGCGAGCGTAGCCATCGCTACCAACGGGATTCGTGCCCACGGCGTAAGCAGGGGAGCGACCCTGACGACTGGCAAAACCGAAGCCCGCAGCGCGGCTCATGCGTTCGTCGCTCGCCTCGTCGTCCACGAGTGTGAAGCCGTTTCCGTCTGATTGCACGCGCCAAATGCCAGGCACGGTAGGCGCGCCAGAGCTTGGATCGGGATTCACGGGAACGACGTAGCCATGGACCACATCCGTCAGTACGCGAAATTCGAAGGTCGCCGTACGCGTGCCGCCGCGTCCGGTTGCTTTCACGGTGAACGCGAAGCTGCCGGCTGTTGCAGTGCTGTTCAGGGTAAAATTGAACCCGCTGACGGAGATGGCTGGGTTCACGTTCTCATACGCGATCACTGGCGGGGTCGTATCGTTCGGACCGGGCGTCACCGAGACTATGGTGGAAAGCACTACGTTTTCTCCAACGTAGGCCTCGGCCTGAGAGGGCGTGAACGTGACGCTTGGTTTCATCGCATCATCGAGCGCTACGCACTGACCCGACAAACATAGCTCGGCGCCCACTGTGCACGCCGCATCGTTGCGACAACCGGTGTTACAAACTTTGTTGTCGCACACTTGGCGTGGATCGCAGGCGGCGTCGTTACGGCAGCCAGTGACACAGCTGAGCGATTCACAGATCTGTTTTGGCTCACATGCTGCGTCGGTCCGGCAGCCGGGCTTGCAGCTCTTTTGCTCGCAGATTTCTGTTGCCTCGCAGGCGTCATCGCCGCGGCAACCTGGCACGCAGCGTTTATCTGTACAGACGAGCCCAAGATCGCATTCGGCGTCACCCCCGCAGGAGCTAAAACACTGCGCCTGAAAACAGACTTTGCCGACGCCGCAGTCCGCAGTTGACGAGCAGCTCGTCGCCAAACTGCCGCAGACTGAAAGGCCCGCGGGACAGGATTTGCAGGTTCCGCTGTCGCAGAACAAACCATTCGAACAATCTGTTGTGGCGCGGCAGCGGGCGCCGCGAAGGCCTTTGCTGTCGCAGGCGACGAACAGTGCAAATAGCGCAAGACTGTAGCCGATGTGTTTACACGCGTTCATCCCACCCCCAAGTGTATCCGTTTCTTGAGATTTGTCTTCCGCTGGATACAGTCAATACTCATGAGAGCTCTTGCGCCCCTTCTTGTCTGCATTTTGGTGTCTACAGCCGCCTCCGCCGCAGAACGCCAAAAGCTCGCAGTGCTCGATCTGGAAGCAAAGGGCGTCGACAAACAAAAGGTCGAGACGCTGACCGACATCGTCACTGTTGCATTGAAAAAGCTCGGTGTTTTCGAGGTTATTTCACGCGCCGACATTCAACAGATGTTGAACTTTGAGGAGAGCAAGCAGCTCGTGGGCTGCACCACTTCGAGCTCCTGTGTCGCGGAAATTGGTGGCGCGCTCGGGGTGGCCCGCGTCATCACTGGCTCGGTCGGACAGATCGGAAAGAAGTACGTTATCACGCTGTCGCTCATCGATACCAAGTCGGCCAAAGTGCTCGAACGCGAATCGCGCGACGTCGAAAACGAAGAATACTTGGTGGGAGCGGCCGAAAATGGATCACGTTTTTTGGTGCGCAGCTTGCTCGAGTCGCGCCAGGGCGAGGTGATCTTGAAGGTGTCAGAAACCAATGCCGAGGTTGAAATCGATGGCAAGCTCATCGGGCTTTCACCGCTGCCACGTCTCAAGCTCGCGAGTGGTCCTCACACGGTGCGGGTGTCGAAAAAAGGCTTCGTGACTTACGCGCGCGACGTCGTCGTTGATGAGAAGCAAGCGAGCGTGCAAGAAGTCACGCTGATTCCGTCTGTAGAGTTCATTGCCGACTATGACAAGACAGCCAACGGCGTTCGCGTCGGCGCCTACCTTGCAACGGGCGTTGGCGTCGCCTTGATTGCGACGGCTGTCGGCCTTCGTGTGGGTTTGAATGACCCCCGTGCGCGGGTTTTGGAAAACGAAATCAAAGCGTACGAGGCTGGTGGCACACAGTACCAGCTCTCTGCCGAGGGCCAAGCGCAGGCGGCCAGCATCAACTCGCGCATTGGGCCAATTGAGCAAATCGATGCGCTCGCACTCGGCTTCATTGTGGGCGGTAGCGTGGCCGTCGTGGCGGGTGTGGTGATGTTCTTTGTGGGACCTAAGCCGGGCATCTACGACGCGTACAAGACCGTGTCGGTCGGTGATGGGAAGCTGAGCTTCGACTTTGCACCAACCAAAGGCGGCGGTTTTGGTACCGCCAAGTTGAGCTTCTAAGCTGCCAGATTGTGGATGAGCGTTTTGACGCCATCCGAGAAGGCCACTTCGATCTTGGAGCCGTCTTTGTCGCCAAGGACGAGGCCCATGCCAAATTTGGGGTGGTCCAGAACGTCGTTCTTTTCGAACACGCTCGCAGGTTTATACTTCTTAGCGCGCGACAAATCGCGGCCCTTCATGAGCGTATCGTAGTCTGACGCTTTGACGGTGCCGGTGGACGCTTTTTTCTTTTTGACCGCTGCTTCACCTTTTTCAGCCTTCGGCTTTTCGCCGCGGTAAGCGTGTTCGGTGTTGCAGGTCAGGCACTTGACGCGGCGGATGGTCTCGCCAACCTTAGCTACAACCACGTGATTCAAGAGCATTTTACATTTGGTGCAGAAATCGTCGACATCTTTACCGACGGGCGGGGTTTTAGCGCGGATCATGCGCGTGCCCCTACCTTTCCAGACGCGTCCTGTCGAGGCTAAGAAAGAACTATGAGTCCGCCCCCGGGTATCCGCATTCCTGAGCTTCGTCTCGACCGCGATGGTCACTGGTTCATTGACGGTGAGCGCATCGAGCATGCGCGCAGTGTGCAGGTGCTCACGCAGAACGTCCGTATCGCAGCCGACGGGTCGCTCAGCACGAGCATCGGTCGCGAGCATGCGCCAATCAAGGTGGACGACGTTCCCTTTTTTGTCACCGGCGCTACGCTTAGTGCAGAAGGTCTGTGTCTCAGTCTGAGTGATACGAGCGAGGCTGTTTTCCGTACACCCGAGTTGCGTGGTGCCGCTGACGGCCGCTTTTATGTGCGCGTCAAAGAGGGCCTCGCCTGGGCGCGTTTTTCCCGCGCTGCCTACCAAGCAATCATGCCCGCGCTCGGCGAAGACGAGCAGGGGTTCTATTTGCTGGTCTGCGGTAAACGCATCTCCTTTTGACGTACGGTTGAGGGCGTGTTTTAGCGTCTCTTTTCATGGCCAACTTGCCGACGAAGCCTGCGCCCAAAGCAAAGAACGAACGCCGCTATCCACGCTCCGATTTGAGGCTGAAGGCGCGTCTGACCGCAACGAGTGCCAAAGGACAGCAGCAAACGCTCGAAGCCGTGCTCGAGACACGAGACGTGTCTATGACCGGCGTATTTTTCGAAAGCACCTTCTTCATGAAGGTGGGCACCAAAGTGTCCGTCAGCTTCACTGTGCCAGGTGACAAGCGAAGCATCACGGCGCTCGGTTTCATTGTGCGCGAGGAGCGAACCGGTTCAGGCAAAGCGGCGCGTAGCGGATTCGCGGTGCATTTTTCTGACTTTGTTGACGATTCAGCTGTGGTGCTGGCGTCGCTGTTTCTGGCACCGCGCGTGCGTCGTTTCGTCGAGAGTTACACCAAGACGCGTCGCGAAGCCGAGCTACGTACTGAGCTCGATCGGTTGATCGATGTGGTTGTGGGTTGGGAGCTGGCCAAAACGCAGCACGACGATTTGTGGGATGTCTTCCGTTGACCGGCTAACGGTCGAGCTCTGCGATCGCTTGACGCCCGCAGTTCTTGTCTCCCAGTTGCCAAAGCGCAACTGCGGCATTGATACGGACGCTGCGCTCCGGATCTGCGAGCGCAGCACGAAGCGCCGGAATGAGCTTTGCCTCAGCGAGTAGCTGCGAATTGGGAATCGTCCGCCGGCGTGGATTCTTTTTGATTCGACCTAGCGCCCGCGCCGAGCTCGCTCTCAGTTCGCTGTTAGAGGAGGATTCCAGCGCTCTCAGCAAGGGACCAATGGCGCGTTCGTCGCCAATGCGGCCGAGCGCATTCGCGGCGGTCACAGGGACAAATCGATGTTCGAGCGCCATGCACAGTAGGGGGGCTGCAATGCGGTCGCCTGTTTCGCCGAGTGCTTCTGCAACGGCTTCGCCGACCTCTGCATTTTTTGTGCGAAACGCTTTGAGTAGCGCTGGTACACTTTGGGTCGCTTTGGCTCGTCCGAGTGTGGCGGCCGCGTTGATCACACGTTCCATGTCCGTGCTTTCTAGGTCTGCCTCAATCTCCGCACGGGCGCCGGCGTCGCCCTGATTGACCAGGGCGATCAAGGCTGCTTTTCTGACGCGCTCGTCGTCATCGTTCAGGGCCACGCGGAGTGCGGCCGCTGCAGACCGTGTCCCGAGCCCGCTGAGTAAGTCGGCGGCTTTGGCGCGTCTCGCGGGATCACCGTCAGACAAGAGTGTCGCCACTAGCATATCCGAATGCGGAGCCGTCGGCGTGCCCTGAGTCGTCGATTGCTGCATGCTGCTCCTTGCTGCGTTGCGTTATGTGCCGTGTTGCCCGCAACAGTTTCGGCAGCGTTTTGGGCGCGTTGTGTGTATTTGTCCTACATTTCACCTACACGGCGCTTTTGAGCTGTGTGGGGGTGACCCAAAACAGAATACAATGCGCACTTTGTCCAGCAAAGCTAGCCAGTTGGGTGGTCTCGGTCCAGGCGATGCCCGCGGCCTTGAACCCTTCACGCAGGCGCATGAGCTGACCACGCTGCGGGTCCGAAAAGAGCGCGACGCCGCCCGGTTTGAGGAGTCGCTGCGTCACGGCTAGGACCAAGGGCGTGAGTTTGGGGTCGTAGAGGAGGTCACTGCCAATGATGGTGTCGTAACGCTCGGTGTAGCCCTCATCGTTCCAATCAAAGGAGATGTACGGCACCTGTACGCCATTCAGCTCCGCGTTGTGACGACAGAGCTCCGCCATATCTGGATGCATGTCGCTGGCGGTGACCTCTGCGCCGAGCTTTCTCGCCACGATGCTGCCTAGACCTACGCCCGCACCAAGCTCGAGCACCTTCTTTCCACGGACGATCTCGGGCTTTTGGCAGAGTGCATGGCCGAGCG
>JBIKMD010000349.1:0-5422 GCA_044359465.1 Myxococcota bacterium | reverse complement strand
CATCACATTGCGATTGAATTGCCACCGAAGACCCTCGAAGACTGGCTCGGTGTCTGGGCAATGCAGCACTCGCTTGACCTGCGTCTCAAAGTGTCGCTCAAGCCGCACAGCGCAGGCTCATCCATTCTGGAGCTCGCGCTGCTCAGCGCAGGCGGTCAGAAAGTCGCAAATGTTGTGTTCGAGCCAATCCAAGATCGCCACGGCCGCAGTATTCTCTCGGTGCGTGATCAGAACGTCTTCGAGGACAAAGCGCGTCGCAAGCGCCTCATGACGCTCGCGCAGCTCTTCCTCATTCACCGCTACAAAGTGGATTCGGTGCACTACCTCACGCCGACGGACGACAACCAGCACCAGACCGAGGGTATGAAGAAACGCGGCATCTTTTCGTCTGTCACCAAAGAGGTCGGTAAGATCATCGTGGCAGAAGTCGATCGGACAAAGGTTGGTCAGCTCGCGGACAAGAACGCGATCGTCGCTTCTTCCTCAAGCGGACGCGCCTAGCCGGTCGCCGCGAATAGCCATTCATTCACCTTAGCGCGTGTGCAGCATCGCTGCGCTACCCACACGTTTGTGTACTCGAATGAAAGTGTAGCAATTGCTACGTTTTGAATGTAGCGTTCGCTACATAACAAGGAGTGTGTCATGTCTCATGCAGTTCATAAACTCTGGTTGAAAGTGACGGCCGTCATCGTCGGATCTTTCGGCCCGGTGTTCTTTCTAGGAACCATGGCGGGAACGGCAGAGCCAGCGCGGCTCACGTTGGACCTGTTGAGTTGGCCAGTGGACGGAGCCACTACCTATGCCTCGCCGGACACTCGCTTCCTCTCTGCACTCACAGGCGGCTTCTTGTTTGGGTGGGGCGTCACGATCTGGCTTCTCTCGTCGCGGGTATACGATCTCGCACCGGAAGCCGTTCGGCGGAGCGTGGTTGCCGGCGTTGTCGCGTGGTTCTGCCTCGACAGCGCCGGGTCTGTTGCCTCGGGCAATGCGTCGAATGCCTTTTTCAACGTCATCGTGCTCTTGCTTGCTGTGGGACCTTTGTGGGTTCCAGCGAGCGACGCGCGCGCGGCTGGTGTCGCTAAATGAGCTTCACTGCTTTGAGGACGAGCAAACCTTCGATCTCTCCGAGCAGCTTGAGGCTTTCGTTTCGCGTTCCGTCACGCATTTGCTTACGAATCCACAGCAGAAACGCGTTTCCAATGGTGTGCGCAGCCTCGTCGTATGGCGACTCGCCGCGTGCTGCCGCTGCAACCACCTCGAGCCAAAGTCTCATGTACGGCCATGCGCCCGCGTCCATGGCAATGCCGACCACGTGGCTACGCAACCGATCATAGGGGAGACGCTCGTTCGCTAAAGACTGTTCGAGCATGCCGACGATTCGTGCGGCAGCCGCTTCAAGCACCGCCGACACAACCTGAACCTTGGTCGGCCAATAGTAGAGCAGCATTCTATCGCTGAGCCCTGCGGCTTTGGCGAGCTCCCGCACGCCTTTTCCTGCGAAGCCGTGACGCAAGACGTGGTCGAGCAGGCGCTCAGCCAACTGTTCGCGCATGTGTTCTGCTTTAGCTACCTTCGCTGGTGGAGAGCGGGTGGCAGCTGCTTTGCCTCTTGGGCTCATGGGCACAGGCCTAGCACACGCTTGAGGCGCGTCCAAAGTCGCCTCGATCCGCTTGTTCGAAGTCGGCGCACGCTAGCATGTGTGACTACATGTACGTGATGACTCCTCGATGAACGAATGCGGCGCTGAATAAATCGAGTGAAGCTGGAGTCTCAACTTCATGAGAACAACGTGCCTCGCGGTTGTGACCTTGCTCACGCTCACATGCGCTGCCAACGCTGGTCCTGCTCAGCCACCGGCCCTCGTACAACCGGTGCTCGCAGGTGTGTACGACTGTGTGCACAAGGATTGGCGTGACGTCGTGACGCTCTCCGCGAACGGGACCTATGCCCGCGGCAACGGAGACCCTGGTACGTGGACTTTCGACAATCGTGTGCTCGCGCTCAAGTGGAAGAACTGGCCGACGGAGTTGCTGTCGTTTGCCGCGCCGGGTGTCTTCAAGAACGCACAGGGTTTTAGTTGTCAGCAGAAGCAACCAGCAGATGCGCGGCAAGTCATTGGCACCTATGATGTCGTGCACAAACACTGGCGTGACGCCATTGTGCTCACGGCGTCGGGAACGGTCATCCGCGGCGGAAACGAAGTGGGGCGCTGGGGATTCGACGGGAAGCAGCTGGTGATGTTCTGGAACGAGTGGGGTCCTGAACCCGCCGAGCTCGTATCTCCGGGGCGTTTCTCATCGAGCGCGTACTTGTTTACGCTGACTCGGCGGGCAGATTTGAAAGTCGCGGCCAACACCGTCGCAAAAGCTGCACGCAACGTTGGCCGCCTCATTGCCACGGACAAAACAAGCTACCGCTCTGGTGATCGCATCACCATCAGCTACCGCGGCATGCGCGGCACGAGCACCGATTGGATCACGATCGTGCGTGCAGGAGAGGCAACGACCGAGTGGGGCGACTGGGAGTATACGAACGGTACGCCATCTGGCGCACGCGTTTTCGACAAGTCACTCGAGCCAGGAGAGTACGAAGCACGTGCCTACTTTGAGAACAGTGAAACGCTGCAGGATCGCGTTTCGTTTTCAGTTACCGAGTGAGGGCTCGCGCAATCCTGTGGTGACCTAGTCGCGTAAATTCTGATACGCCGTCACGAGGGTAGCAGCGATGAACGTGAGCGGTGCGAGGGCCACAGTCGCCGTCGCACCAAAGAGCACTGCCGCACCTATGGTTGCTGCAGACGCGTTCTTGTTGTCACTCGCTTTCGCAAAGATTGCCATGAACGGCGCCGCCACGGCATTCAGCACCATGACTGACCAGGCCCATGGTTTGGGGAGCGGCGGAAGCAGCGCCAGCCCACGGACTGCGATTCGCCCATCCTTCATGTCTGTATTCAGCGCTTCGAGCAGCGCGCGTTCTGCGTCGTCGCCACGTTTGCCAATCGCATCACGGAGCAGACCGTAGTCTGCGACTGTGTACTCGCCTCGCGCGCGAATGCCGTTAATCACTTGTGTTAGTTTGGCGCCTGACATGAAAACCTCCGGACACCCATTCTCGTCAGCGGGGGTGCGTCAACGGCGACAGCTGCCAGCGTTTGCGCGCCAGGCCTTTTGCTGCCTTCCGCGCGGAAAACGCAGGGCGCTTCGAATTTTCCACTCCGCGCAACGTCGAAGTGCCATGCTCAAACCCACATTGCTCATCTTGATGAGTGTCGTTGCCTTCCCCGTGCACGCTTCCGAGCTCGTCTATCAGTGGAAGAAGGGCGACACCCACACCTTTCACTACGAGAGCCAAACGAAGCTGGTCATGGCTCTAGGCGGAGCGCCCGGCATGGATCTCGCGCAAGGCATGATGGGCGCGATGGGCGTTCCTGGCGCATCATCGAGCGGAATCGACAGCACCTTCGACGTGAGCTGTGACTTCAGCGAAAAAGTGCTCAAGGTTGCGGCGAACGGAACTGCCGAAGTCGAGCTCACGGTGAAAAAACTCACCATTCGCAGTGCTGACAAAACCGTAGATGTCACCTCTAAGCTGCCAAAGGCTGCCACCAAAGTGAAAGCGGAGGTAGACAACAAAGGTCGCGCCAAGTTCTTCAAAATGGTGACTGTGTACGTAGAGGAAGATGGCGCGCTGTCTTTGGCGGTGAGGGGTAAACGCAAGGGCGCCCTTGGGCTCGAGGCCTCCGCGACCACTTCGGATGGGGAAGAAGTCACGGTCTTTGCTTCCTTTGATCCAAAAACCGGCAAGGTGAGTGGAGGCGCGAAACACAAAGCTGCGGCTCCCAAAGCGAAGAAGCAGGTGGCGAAGGAGGAGCAACAAGCAGACGCTGGTGTGGACGCGTTACCAAAAGAGATTTTTGAAATGATGGAGCTGCCCGACGGTGATGTCAGCGCGGGGTCGAATGTGCAACACAAACACCCCTTCGGTTCCGTCTCTGTCAGTGTGGGCGAGTTCGACGGTACGGTAGCACCGATCACCTTCAGCATGGACACGGCAGTGGAGACGCCAAAACAGGCGCCGGTCCAGGAAGAGAACAACGACTCAGGCGCGGAGATGGCCGCCGGCGCGAGTTCCATGACCATGAAGTTTCAGGGTGTGATGCGTTTCGACACAGGGAAGGGGATGCTCGTAGGATCGAGTGGGACGAGCACGACGGACATGAGCGCTGGTGGTATGAAAGTGAAGACGGATACGACCTTCAAGCTCGACCACCACTAAGAGACTCGGAACGTGGGCGAGCTCGGTCTCGAACACGCTCGCGTGCGCAACGCGAAGGATCAACGCCGCCGGAGGCCCTCGGCAATCGGCACGCGGAGCACGCGCAAAATGGGCGGCAGGCTGCCAAGCACAGCCGTCAGCATACCGAGTCCCATCACCACGAACCCATGGTTCAGTGAGACATGCAGAAAAATGCGAAAGCTGCGGGTGAAACCCGGAGCAGCCGGCAATTGAATCCCACTGGCCAAGAACACCGTCGCTATGAGCCAGCCGAGTGCGACGCCGGCGATGCCGCCGAGCAGGCCGATAGTGGCTGCCTCGAGCATCTGCGTGAGCGCGATTTCGAGCGGCGTCTCGCCGTTTGCGCGGAGCGTGGAAATTTCTGCGGTTCGCTCCACAATCGTCATGCTGATGACGTTGAAAATTCCCAGAAAGACGATCAGGAGAATGATCGCGCGCACCACGGCGAACTGCGCACCGAGCCAGTCGACGCCATGCTTGTAGTAGATTTCATCGAGCACATCGAAAGAGACTGCCTCTAGCTGAGCGGGAACTTGACGGGCGAACGCGGGGAACCCGTCTTCGTCTTTTAATGCTACGAAGATGCTCTCTATCTTGTTTGTCCCGAGCGCCCGCGCCGCAACCGTGCGTTGGCAACGGAAACCCGTATCGTCGAACGCGGGCACACCAGTGAAGAACACACCCGTGACGACAAGCGTCTCGAGCTGCATGTTGCCCTGCAAATCGCGTACGGACATGTCGACTTCGTCGCCCACATGCAGGTTGAGACCACGCGCGAGGCCGCTGCCGAGTAGCACACCGTCTTCGCGCTCGCCGAGCGCTGCGCCTTCGACGAAATTCAATTGATCGAAGAACTTCGCTTCACTGGCGCCGTCCACGCCCTCGCCAGAGGCCACGAGCGTGGTGCCGTCTTTGACCATGAACGCCATGAGCGACACACGAGGAAAGCGCAGCGCAATGTCTGGGATGGCTTCAATCGTGCGAAGCGCGCTTTCGTCCATCCAATGCTCCCAAGGTTTGGCGTGGGCCGTGCCTCGGTAACCTTTGGAATAGACAGCGCCGTGGGCATAACGCGTCTTCACGGTGCTGTTGCGATAGCTCTCCATGACGCTCGCGTTGAATGCCA
>JBIKMD010000777.1:0-3465 GCA_044359465.1 Myxococcota bacterium | reverse complement strand
TGGCGTCCGCATAACGGCAAAGATTGCGACCAATGCGATCACGATTGGTTCGGTGGCCCGCGCGACATGGAACTTTCTGCGCGCGCGTGCGCCCGAGCTCACGACGATTTTGCCGATCCATTACGAGCTACTGCACTCAGCCCTCGGCAAAGGTTACGGCCATCCAACAACGGCCGCGATTGAAGCCATGCCCCAAGTTCAGAAGCTGATCGGCGCTAGCGGCGAGGTGACTTACAGTGCCAAAGCGCTCGTAGGGCTCAGGGACATTGCGATGCGCCCCGCGTACAGTCAGTCGACGATTCTGCTTTGGAACACGCTCTCGTCGCGGCGGCCCGACGTGTCTACCTTGGATCCGCTGACCACGTTGCCGCCTGCGTTTCACCGCTTCTATCAGAAAACGCTGCCTGTTTGATTCTGCCGCTCAGTCGGGAGACTTCTTGGGTTGTTTGGGCACGCGCCTCACGACGTGCAAAGCCAGACGCAGTAAGAAAAGTGCAAAGCCTTTCGGTCAGCGCTCCGGTCTGCTAGGCGCGCCCGCGCGGAGTAAAAATCATGAGCGTTTTTTCTGAAGCCCTTTCCGAGATTCGGGCGCGCATCGAAAAAGGTGGCGCACAAAAGTACCACGACAAGAACAAAGAAGAGGGCAAGCTCTTTGCCCGTGAGCGCATCGCGCAGCTTCTAGATAAAGACTCGTTCAAAGAAGACGGCGCGTTTGCGAACATGCTCGATGAAACGCTGCCCGCTGACGGCGTCATCACCGGCACGGGCACGATCGATGGCCGCACAGTGTGCGTGATGGCGAACGACTCCACGGTCAAAGCCGGCTCATGGGGTAAACGGACGGTCGAGAAGATCATTCGTATTCAAGAGACCGCGGGCAAAATCGGAGCGCCGTTGTTCTACCTGGTGGACTCTGCGGGCGCGCGCATCACCGACCAGATCGAGATGTTTCCTGGCCGTCGCGGCGCCGGACGCATCTTTTACAACCAAGTACACATGAGCGGCTGGGTGCCACAGATCTGTCTGCTCTTCGGCCCCTGCGCAGCTGGCGGTGCTTACATCCCAGCGTTCTGCGACGTGGTGTTCATGGTCGACAAAAACGCGTCCATGTACCTTGGCTCGCCGCGCATGGCCGAGATGGTCATTGGTGAGAAGGTGACGCTCGAAGAGATGGGCGGCGCCAAGATGCACTGCGAAGTGAGCGGCTGCGGCGATGTGTTGTGTAAGGACGAACCCGAAGCGATCGCAGCGGCCCGTCGCTACATGCAGTACATGCCAAAAAACGCACAGCACAAAGCGCCGGTGACGGAAGGCAAAGCACCTTCGGCGTCAGCGAAGCCGATCGCGTCGATTGTGCCTCAGGCGCAAAACGCCTTGTTCAGCATGCATGATTTCATCAATGCGATCATCGACGATGGCAGTTGGTTCGAGATCAAAAAACGCTTCGCGCAAGAGCTGGTCACGGGCTTTGCACGCATCGACGGACGCCCCGTCGGGATTGTCGCCAACCAACCCAAGTACAAAGGTGGCGTACTCTTCGTTGATTCGGCAGACAAAGCGGCCCGCTTCATTTGGCTCTGTGATGCCTTCCAAATTCCGTTGATTTTTCTGGCCGACGTTCCCGGCTTCATGATCGGCTCGAAGGTCGAGAAGCAGGGCATCATTCGCCACGGCGCCAAAATGATCAGCGCCATGAGCGATGCCACGGTGCCAAAATTCTCTGTCATCGTTCGCAAGGCCTACGGAGCGGGTTTGTATGCCATGAGCGGTCCCGCGTTCGAGCCAGAGGCAACGATCGCGCTGCCGGGCGCGATGATTGCTGTCATGGGGCCGGAAGCTGCGGTGAACGCCGTGTATTTCAATAAGATCCAGGAAAAGCCTGAAGCTGAGCGGGCGGCATACATTGAAGCCCTGCGCAATGAGTACAAGAAGGACATCGCGCTCGAGAAACTAGCGGCCGAGATGGTGATCGACGCGGTCATCGAACCTGCGCAGCTTCGCAGCGAGCTCGCGCTGCGCCTCGCTCAGTCAGAGGAAAAGGCGATGCATGCGTTTCCGAAGCGCCGCAGCGTGCTGCCAGTTTGAACGTGGCATTGGCGATCTGAATCTGGACGCAACCGGTAGGCTGGGCTACCGAGATGCGCATGTCGACGACCGAAGCGCTCCTTGCAGAAAACCAGAAGCTCAAAGAAGAGCTCGCCGTATGCAAACAGCGGCTTGCCACGATTGACGCGCACTCACAAGAAGCGCGGCGCCTCGTGAGTGATCGCATCGCCTCCATTGCACATGACCTGCGCACGCCCTTGAATGCCATCATTGGCTTTTCCGAGCTGTTGCGAGACGAAGCCATTACCGAACCCGAAGAAAGACGCTCCGCGCTCGAGGACATTTATTCCGGTGGCCAACGCTTGCTCAAGATGATCAATGAGCTGCTCGACAAGGCACGGTCCGACGTCAACAAGTGATAGCCGATCAGCTCCACACCGATCTGTCGAACCAAGAATTTCTCTCACGCTATGCCCGGCCCGGCCCAATCGGTCTCTCGGGCGGTGCGACGCTCATCGATCGCGCCATCAGCCGCGCACAAAAACGTTTGCACCCAGATGGCAGTCACGGCCTGTGGCACCACGCCTTTGTGTTTCAGGGCACGCGTTGGGATGACAAACATTGGGTCATCGAAAGCGACATCGAGCTGCATCGCAAACACATCCGAATGGGCGTGCAAGAAAACCCGCTCGAAAAGTACTACGACGAGACCCACTTCCGCTCGCTGGCGGTGCTCGACTTTGGGCTGGACGAACAACAAACGCGACAGGTCCTCGCGTTTGGCTTGCAGCTCGTCGCCGAGCGCGCGACCTACTCGTTGCGGGAGCTCGTGGGCATGTACGTGGCGCTCAAACGTCCAAACAAACGTGAGGGCAAGGACAACAAACTTTCCCGTGAGCGTGCGTTGTTTTGCTCCGCGTTTGTGCAGCGACTCTTTGCGCCGATTGGCATCTCCTTCGCTGAGAATGTGGATGCGAAGCTGACCACGCCTGAGGACATTGCGCTCACGACGGTGCCGCACAGCACCTATCTATTGCGACGCGATTTGGGCTGACCCACTGCCGATAACGCGGTCGACATATGTACCGCTCACTATTTCTATTCAGTGTATTATTAATGGCCGCCTGTACTGTGACTGCACCAGCGGGGCGCAGCGCGAGCTATGTGTCTGGCCCGCGAGGCGAACCAGTGCCTGAGCCGTCCCCGGGACCGACGTCGGTCCCTGGGGCAGCAGCGCTCACGGGGCCAGGCGGTCCTACGGCAATGACCGGTCCCAAAGCGGTGATGAAGCGCCGCAAGGTCTTGCTGGTTGGCATTGACGGTTTGCGGCCGGACGCACTCGCTGTGGCTCAGGCGCCCACGCTGCACGCGCTCATGGCGAACGGCGCGCATTCCGAACGAGTAGAAACGAATGATACG
>JBIKMD010000348.1:0-5423 GCA_044359465.1 Myxococcota bacterium | reverse complement strand
CGCAAGTTGGTGCCACGCTCCCAGCGCCCACGCAGCTTCCACCCATTCCAGCGGATATAAAGTACGAAACGCTAAAGCTGCCTACGTGCGCCGAGCTCGGGATTCAAGAGAACCCGGGGATCATTGTGGGCGGCGAACGTGCCGGGCGCGAGCGTCTCAAGACCTTCATTCAAGGCTCAGCGCGCGAGTACGACACGCTACGCGACCGACTCGATCTGGATCAAACGAGCAAGCTCTCCGCGGACCTCAAGTTCGGCACGGTGTCTGCGCGTACAGTGTGGAATGAGATCAACAAATCGCTCGAACCAAACCAGTCAACCGAACGCTTTTTGTCGCAGCTGATTTGGCGCGAGTTTGCGCATGACTTGTTGTGGATGCAGCCGCGTTTGCTCAAAGAGCCATTCCGGCGCGACTTCATTGGTTTTCCTTGGGGCAACAACGGCTGGAACGAGTGGGTCACGGGACAAACCGGTTATCCCATCGTCGATGCGTCAGCGCGTGAGCTCCTCGCGACCGGCTTCGTACACAACAGAGCACGCATGATCTCTGCGAGCTTCCTGACCAAACATTTGCTCACTGACTACAAGCTCGGTGAGGCGCACTACATGAAGTACCTCACCGACGGCGACTGGGCGCAGAACAACATGGGTTGGCAGTGGTCGGCTGGCTGCGGGTGCGATGCACAACCGTATTTCCGCGTGTTCAATCCCATGTTGCAAGGTGAACGCTTCGACGGTGCCGGCGAGTACGTCCGCCGCTGGGTGCCGGAGCTTGCCAAATTGCCTGCGAAGGTCATTCATCAACCATGGGAAGCGGATGCAGAGACACTCCGTAAAGCCGGCGTGACGCTCGGGAAAACGTATCCCAAACCCATAGTGGATCACGCTGCCGCCCGAACGCGGTTTTTGGGCATCGCCAAGGCAGCGCTCAGCAAAGGCGCCGCGACAGGCACTTAAGACAAATAAACACTGAAAACGTTTAACCATTGTGATATGCCTTAACAATGGTCAGACGCGCTTGGTTGCTCCTGCTCGTAGGTTGCGCTGAACCGAACATTCTCCCGCCAAACGACGACCCTCCAAGCGTCACCAGCAACGCAGCGCAGCAAAACACGACGCAAGAAGGCCCTAGCGGCGCAACAGCGAACGCCGTGGCCACGACGGATCCCGAGACGCCTGCGCTTCCAAGCATCACCACCTTCCTTGCAACCGCAACACAGGTGACCGCCGGCAGCGACGTCACGCTGACCTGGTCAACCACGAACGCCACACTCGTGACGCTCAATGGGCTCACGAGCGCCGCAACAACAGCGCTCGTGCAGCCACTCACAACGACAACCTACGTTCTGCGCGCGAGCCGTGGCAGTGATTGGGAAGAAGCGTCGATCACAGTCTCCGTCTCCGAGGACCCGCCGCCGTCCGATCCTCCGCCCACCATCACCAGCTTGGCCGCAGCGCCGCAGGCAATCACCGCGGGCGAATCGACCACCTTGAGCTGGGCGGCCACTGGCGACCTCACCATCAACGGCGGCGGCGTGAGTGGTGGGGGCCAAGTGGTCACGCCCGCCAGCACGACAACCTACACACTCAAAGCAAGCACCGGCTCAGGCACACTCACCCAAGACATCACGGTCACTGTGGTGCCAAAGCCGGTGATCTCGAGCTTCACAGCCTCACCGCAAACGATGACGGTGGGCGCTTCGAGCACCCTCGCATGGACAGCTACAGGCACACTCACGCTGAATGATCTGGCGCTCACTGGCGCGAGCAAGACGGTGAGCCCAGCCGCCACGACCACTTACACGCTCAAAGCAACGAACGCGCTTGGGTACACGGTGAGCGCACAAAAGACCCTCACTGTGAACGCAGCCGCCGCGCCAACCAAAGCCTTGTTCGTGGACGCGTATGTGAACGGTTGGAAAAAGGACAACGAGTGGTTCAGCGCTGCGGGGTCCTACGCCATCACGAACGGCATGATGCACCTCACTTCGAACGGCACCACGACGTATTTGGGCCTTCAGCTCTCAACCACTACGCCGCTTGCTTCAGCCGCTTATGCACGCCTCAACATCACAGCCAAAGGCAGCGGCACACTCAGCTTCGAAACAACCACGGGTTATGAAACGATCGTGTTGTCGAACAGCTTTGCGGTGTACTCGATTCCAGTCGAAAACCTGTGGGATGCGACGATCAGCCGCTTGGACATCAAGAACGTCAGCGCGAGCGCGGACGTTTACATAGATGCCATCGAGTTTGGTCCGCCGCCGCCACCAGCCTCATGCGCGAACACCCTGCCAACGAAGGCACTCAAGATCGTGCCAGGCGCCCGCAACGCCTTCACTACTGCTGATAACATCACGCACTGGGTCTGGGTACCAGGCGACTACGATACGGGCTGCCATAGTAAACCAAAGAAGCTCTTCGTGTGGCTGCATGGCTGCGGAGGCCAAGGCTACTATGACATTGCAGAAGTGAGGCCTACGGGCAGCGAGGACTGGATCGCGATGGCCGTCGGCGGCGCTGAAGGTGCGTGCTGGAACTCCACTACCGCTGTTGGCACAGCGAGCTCCCCCGGCATTGTCATGCGCGCCATTGCAGACGTGAAGACTCGGCTTGCGATCAAAGACAACGAAGTGATCTTGGGTGGGTATTCTTCCGGCGGCGACGTCGGCTACCCCATCATTTTCAAGAACTCAAAAAGTTTTGCCTTGGCGCTCTTCGAAAACACCGCACCTGGTAACGCTGCGCAGAGTACAACGCTGGCGCAATCAGCAGCACCCCAAAATGGCTGGCGCTTTCCCATTCGCCACCTCTGTCATGACAATGACGAGATTGGCACCTACAAATGCGCAGCCTTGCGCGGCATCATTGGTGCTGGAGGCACGTTTGCAACACTCGGACACGCTAGCGTGCTGCATGAAATGGACGGCACACACTGGATGCCGGACGCGAATGGTCGCGGAACCTGGGCGGATTTTCACGCGACGCTCCGGCCTTACCTGAGTCAAACTTGGACTACCCCTTAGCGCTCGAGACCAAACGCGCTTGCCGCGCCCTCGCGTCGCCCACGCAGTTCCTCTGACAATTGTCCATGACTTGGCGAGGAGTGCGAAAAGGTTAAATGGCGCAACAGCTACCGCGGGCTACGATCCTCACCAGACTGTTCTCAAAACAGAGGTGGAACGGACCGGTTATGCCCTTCGAGCTAGACACCACATTCTTCCCAGTGATTGTCATCGATTTTTCGCCGACCATGAGCGACGCAGAGCTGAGAGACTACACGCAGGCCCACGGCGAATTGGTCCGGCGTGCGCACATGCAGGGACTCGCCAGCGTGAACATCGCCACGTCCGTGGCGCAGCTTAGCTCTGCACAACGAAAGCTCATCACGGATTGGGCTGCGCGTATGCGCGCCGAAACGAAGAAGCCACTGCTGCCGACCTTCTTAGTCGTTCGCAACCCGATTCAGCGACATGTGATCACAGCGCTGACGTGGTTGATGCCCGAGATGAAAGCAATGCACCGGCTCGTCGAGTCGTGTGGTGCCGCGGCCAGAGGCGCGGTGGACACACTCATCGCGCAGAATGTGCCCGTCAATTTCACCGCGGATGCGCTAGAGGCGCACTTGCTCCAACGTAAACGCAAGGCTGCATCAGAGTGACAAAAACCGTTCAAAGCTGAGCCCTAAGCGTCGCCCCGTGACTCGCCACAGAAAACGGTCAGGCGCGGCAAGCAACTAGCCACGCGCAAGCTGCGACACGCGGGTCCGTGAATCTTTTCTCGCGATCGGGCATCCATCTGATCATGGGCGTCACAAGACGAGAGGTACTAGCCATGGGAATCGCAGGTGCAACCGCGCTCGCCGCGGGAGAAATCGAAGCAAAAAGCAAAACACGGCTGCCGGTAGCCTTTGTTCCCCACGGCGGCGGGCCGTGGCCCTTCGTTGAGCTCGGCTTTGGGCAAAAGCATGAGCACGATCAACTCGCGACCTATTTGAAGAGCGTGCCGGCACTGACGCGCACAAAACCCAAAGCCTTGCTCGTAGTCTCGGCACATTGGGAAGAAGCGGTGCCAACGGTGATGACCTCGGCCCGCCCTCCCATGCTCTATGACTATTATGGCTTCCCGCCGGAGTCTTATCGCATCACTTGGCCTGCGCCCGGTGAGCCCAAACTGGCCGCGCGCGTACGCGACTTGCTCAGCAGCGCTGGCATTGCCTCCGCTGAGGACGCCGCACGCGGCTTTGATCACGGCACCTTTGTCCCGCTCAAGCTGAGCTACCCGAATGCGGACATTCCCACAGTGCAGCTTTCTCTCAAAAAGGGCTTGGATCCCAAGGAACACCTCGCCATGGGCCGAGCGCTCGCACCGCTGCGCGATGAAGGCGTATTCATCATTGGCAGCGGCATGACCTATCACAACATGCGCGGCTTTTTTAGCGGTGGCGCCGAGCCACAAGCCGAGGCCTTCGATGCGTGGCTACGTGAAGCCATGGTGCTCGACCCAAACGCGCGCGACCAGCGTCTCCTTGACTGGACCAAAGCGCCGTCCGCACGCGCCGTGCATCCGCGGGAAGAACACCTACTTCCGCTCATGGTGATCGCTGGCGCGGCAGGAAACGACCGTGGATCAGTCGACTACAACGGGACCTTTGCCGGGCTTCGCTTGTCTGGGTACTCGTTCGGTTAATTGGTTAGTTTTCGTCACCAATCTTGTTACTTTCTGGGCAATGGTGCAAAAGCCGCACACGGCACATCATGCCTATCGAAAGGTAAACACCACATGAAAACCATTTTGTTCAGCGCCCTCTCTCTTCTTGTTGCCCAAACCGCTTTCGCCTCCACCTGGGAAATCGATTCAGCGCACTCCAACGCTGGTTTCAACGTCAAGCACATGATGATCTCGAACGTGCACGGCGAGTTCCAAAACGTGACCGGCACGGTGGAACTGGATGACAAAGACGTCACCAAAAGCAAGATTGACGTGTCGATCGACGTGAACACGGTCAACACCCGCAACGAAAAACGTGACGGTCACTTGAAGTCGCCAGACTTCTTCGACGTCGCCAAGTTCCCAAAGATCACCTTCAAGTCGACCAAAATCGAGAAGAACAAAGAAGGCAAGCTGCTTGTCACCGGCGACCTCTCGATGCACGGCGTCACCAAGCCAGTCACGCTCACGGTCAACACGCTCACTGACGCAGTCAAAGGCCCCTTCGGCAACACCGCGCGCGGCGTGCAAGCGTCTGGCAAGCTCAACCGCAAAGACTTCGGCCTCACCTGGAACAAGTCGCTCGAAGCTGGCGGCGTGCTCGTTGGCGAAGAAATCGACCTCGTGATTGACGCTGAGCTCGCTCCAAAAGCGCCTGCAAAGACCTAAGCTTCCGCTATAGTCCCTCCATGAGCGACGACTTCGATCTCAATC
>JBIKMD010000347.1:0-5450 GCA_044359465.1 Myxococcota bacterium | reverse complement strand
GTTCCACGACCGTCACGCCGTCTTCGCCTTCATTTGCGTGCCCGGGGCGGTACGATTTCACGTAATGTGAGAACGACAGATATTCACGAATCGCGTTTTTCAAAGCCCCTGCCCCCTGTCCATGCAAGATCACGAGCCCGGGGGCGGATTCCTTCAACGCAGCGTCTAGCGCTCTGTCGATTTCTCGCAGCGCTTCGTCGACGCGTACACCGCGCACGTCCAGCCTGCCGCCACTGAACAGCGACGGCTCGGCCCTAGGTGCCTCACCTTTCACGGGGCGCCTCACGTCTCGCACCGACGACGAGGCTTTGGCTGGCGCGCGACCCGCTGCAGTGCGTGCCTTTGCCGAGGGAACCAAGTCAGCCATGGGAAGGCGCATGCGCAATTTGCCAAGCGCCACCGTGACTTCTTGTTTGGCCACGTCGATCGCGAGCACTTCCCCTACCGCATCACGCGCAAGGCTGCTGGCAGAGACCATGTCGCCCACTTTAATCGACGACAGATCCGCCGAAGGCGCCGTTTGCGGCAAGTGCTTGTGCACCACATCTTGTGCGGCCAGAAGCTCACCACGCACGTCTTCTACGAGCTTCATGGCATCACGCGTGGTCATTTCACGCGGCGCGTCTTTCACTTTGCTGAGCAGTCCATCTTGCAAGCGGCGCACGGCCTCTTTGACTTGTGCTTGCGCCTTCTTGAGATCCTCACCGAGCATGGTGAGCGCGCGTTCTTCAGCCTCTTTGCGTTCGAGTGCAGCGAGCCGCCGTTCTTCACTAGTGACCGCGCGATCCTTGTCCACTTCACGTTTTTGCGTTTCGAGGGCGGCCTTCAAGTCGTCGACTTCCGCGAGCCGAGTCTGGACGCGACGCGTGAGCTCATCAAGCCCGCTACCCACATTCGGAACGAGTGCCCGCGCGCGATCCACAACACCGCTATCGAGCCCAAGCGTGAGTGCGATCTCGAAAGGACTAGACGCCCCGGGCATGCCCCGTTGCAAGCGATAGGTCGGCCGCATTCGCTCGGAGTCAAAACCGAACGACGCGTTGGCAAAACGCCCATCCTTCATGGCGAGCGCAGCAAGATCGAAATAATGCGTGGTCAGCACCACCCAAGCGCCGCGCTCTACCAGGGCTTCCAAAATCGACTGACCGAGCGCAGCTCCTAGGCGAGGATCCGTATCGGCGCACAGCTCGTCGAGAAGAATCAACGCATCACCGGTCGCATGGGAACGCGTGACGGCATCCATGAGCTCGCGCACTTCCACGATATGCGAGCTGAACGTGGACAAGGCGCGCGAGAGCGATTGGTTGTCACCAATCACAGAGTAAATGCCTTCGAACAAAGGCACCTTGGAACCGCGTTGTGCGGGCACGAACAAACCGGCGCGAGCCATGAGCGACAACAGCCCCACGGTCTTCAGCGCAGCCGTTTTTCCACCAGTGTTAGGGCCAGTGAGCACGAGGCAGCGCTCGTTGAGAGAGAACGAGATGTCGTTGGCCACCACATCGTGCTTTTGCAGCATCAGTAGCGGATGCCGAACACGTTCAAGAACGAGTGGCGCGTTGGGCGCGACAATGTCAGGCCGCTCCGCCTGCATTTTGCGGGCGAAATCCGCTTTTGCGAACAACGCGTCGAGCAAAGTAGCGGCAAGCAGTCCTTCGGAAATTTCACTCGACAGCGCAGCGACATTCTCGCTGAGCTCCCGAAGAATGCGTTGCTCTTCTTCCATGATGTTAGCGCGCAGAATCTTGAGTTTATTACCGCGCTCGATGATCGCTTCCGGCTCGAGAAACACGGTAAAACCCGAGTGCGAAGCGTCGTGCACAATGCCTGCAACGTCGTTCTGCGCACTCGATTTGACCGGAATGACGAAGCGGTCGTTGCGCAGCGACACGAAACGGTCGCTCAGCAAGCCGCGGTCGTCCAGCTTGACCAGCATGCGTTCGAGCTCTTCGGTCAAACTATCGTGCAGCACTAGCGCTCGGTCGCGTAGTGACTTGAGCTCCGCTGACGCATCGTCGCGAAGCTCTCCGTTGGCGTCGACAGCGCGATCGATCGCGTGCACCAATGGTCGCACGTCCGAGCCGGAGCCAACAAGGCTCCTGACGGCCGGAAAAGCGCTGCCGAGCCCCTGAGACCACTGGCGCACGGTGGAGAGCGTGCGACAGATGACTGACACATTGAGCAACCCAATACCTGGCACCGCCGCGCCGCGCTTCGCAGCGCCAAGCTCCTGGCTGATGTCGAACAGGTCATGAAGCGCTGGCCGCGTGTCCTGCTGAAGCAAGACGAGGGCCTCTTCAATCCGGTCGAGCTCTTTGTTGATCGCTTCGCGATGAGGCAAAAAAGGCAGCGCTTTGAGCGCGTCTCGCGCGAGCGGACTTTGCGCAGACCAAGACAAGGCGTCGCGCAAGGCATCCCAATCCAAGTCTTCTAGTGTTGTCTTATGAATCTGCATTGACACGATACGTTTGCGACGTTTTTGGGCCAAAGTATAGTCAGCAAATGGATGACGCAACCCTCTGCGAGCGCTTGAATCAGCTTGGTCGTTTGGCAGAAGTGCATGTGGCGGCAGGAACCCCTGACACCGGCAAGCAAGAAATCACCCACGACGAGGCAGACCGCATCGTCGCGAACGTGATGGCGCAAGGTGCAGGGAAAGAGCAACTAAGGAGGGTGCTTGCGGGGGATGGCGTGTTTCAGGGCTATCGAGCCGCCCTGTTACGCGCAGCGGAGTGGACGAAATAGCTTATTGTTCTTCAGCAGGGAGAACCGTGAACGGAACCACGATTTCTTCAGCAAGCGGAACTGGCACAGGGGCCGCACTGGTGCCCATGACAGCGCCGTTGTCGGTCACCGTGACAGGGAACACCAACTTGTAGTCGCCCGGAGGAAGTTCGCCCGCGTCGCCGTCAAGAATGGCTTGCGGTACGGTGAGCAACACTTCGCGTGCGTCCGTGGTGTTGGCGTTCTGCTCGGCCGACGCAGAGATGATCTCGTTAGTCGTCGTGTCGGTCGCCGTCACTTCTACATCGTTCGAGTCGAGCAATTTCACGTTCCGCAATGCAGCCGTGGCCACGGGACCCGTCATCGGCCCCGAGAACACGAAGCGTAGCTGCTGCACAGGCGCCGTCACTTCGGCTGCGTCTGGTGCAAGCGCAGCGAACGAACCGGTACCGTCGGCGTACAAGCGACTGATCTTGCTGGCATCGCTGACGACTAGCAAGGTGAAGGGGCTGACGCGGAAGTTCGCCGTGAAGTCCTCGAGCGCCGCACCCTTCTTGTCCTTGATATTGGAGGTCACGCGGTAGCGGTAGTCAGTGTTGTACTTCAGAAACAGCTTGGGCGTTCCAACAACCGCTGGCGCTACAGGCGCGTTCGCAATTTGAATGCCCACAAGCTTGTCTGAGGGGCTGTAGCAAGTGCGAAGATTCTGCACGGCCACACCGTCCTCGAGCACTTCGATCGCGCCTGGAATCGGACCGCAGTTGCCGATCTCCTTCTTGGCGAGCTCGTCCGTGCGCAGGGTCTCGATCGTGCTCCCGTCCATCAGCTTATTGAAGCGGAAGTACGGGAAGTTGCTTGGGTAGATCGTCGACGCGTTGTCCCAAGGATAGATCATCGAGCGACGCTCGGCTGCGCTGAGCGCCGTTCGAGTACCAGTCGAGTCACGCATGAGGATGTCACGCGTGCCGTCCTCGCGAAGATTCACGATCGGTGGTTTGTCGGCGTTTTCGTCGACGGTATAGAGACCTTCATCACACGCAGCAAAAAGCGTGATTCCAAAAATGAGCGCGATGTTTTTCATCTTCATTCCATTCATACTCAGCTCCATCTCTCGCGTACCTTAGAACGACAGGCGCGCGTCGATACGCATTTCCATCGGAGAATAATAACGCGTCGGGTTACCGAAGTTCGCATTGAGCACCACCGGGTTGTTGTTGGTGTCTTTGAGGTACTTCAGGTCTTCTTTGTCACCACCGATCACTGGACGCATACGCGAGCTGTCTTGGGTGAAGTCTTGGTCGACGTCACGCACAAGCTGAATGTTGCCAACGTTGATGATCGTCAGACCAAGGGTCAGACGCGTGTTCTTGGTGAACGAGTATTCGGCCTTGATACCGAAGTCGATCTGCAAGAGCGGATCCGTCGTGCCAGCCGTACCACGCGTGAGCAAGTACGCTTCACCTGGGCCGTAGATGCGGTGCGCGCCGTTGTAGCTGTAAGGCTGACCCGAACCAACACGGAAGACCAAGTTGGGAACGATGCCGAAGCGTTCAGTGACCTGCCAGATGTACGCGCCGTCGAGCTTGAACTGATGGCGGCGGTCAGCGGGGAGATAGCCGTAGCGGTTCGGGAGCAGGGTCGCAAGATCGAAGTCCGAGTTGATGTTCGGATTGATCTGATTGGTTTCTGGGCGGAACAAACCGGAGAAGTTACCGCGAAGGAACGACAAGGTGTACGAGGCTTGGATGATGAAGTTACGCGACAGGGTCTTCTGCACGTAGAGGTTCATCGCATCGTAGCGACGCTCTGGTTTTGGCAACTTGATGTTCACCGTCTGACCGGTGAGCGGGTCCACGTTGTCTTGCGTTTCGATGTTGCAGAACTTGTTGTTTTCCGGGTCGGAGACGCAAGTTGGAGACGCCTTCACGCCGGGGTTACCGAGGAAGTAGTAGGAGCCGGTGTCATCGAGTGCAACGTCTTCAATGACGTTACCGTATTCGGTGTGCTGGTAGTTCACACCCACGAGCAGGTCGCTGAGAATTTGGTACTCGGCGCCAACCTGAATGTTGTCGACGAACTGACCGCCAATGTCTTGGGCGATCTGAGTGACGTAGGTACCGCTGGCCGAACGGGTTGCATTGTCCGCTGGGCAGTTGGTTGGAATCGGGTCGGTACAGGTCGCTGGACCTTCACGGTCGACACTGACCGTCGTCTCAGCAGGAACCGAGCGAACGAGTGCGTTGAGGGGCACGAGCTGATAGAAACGACCGTACGAGGCGAAGATCTTCGAGCGACCATTGCCAAGGAAGTCCCAGATCAAGCCAACGCGCGGCGACAGGTTATTCAACGAGAAGGTGCGTTGTTGGTTGCCGGTGACGGGGTCAATCACGCCGCCAAACATGTCTTGGAAGTCGAAGCGCAAACCACCGTTCAGATTGACGTTGATTTTCTCGATCGACCAGGACTCTTGAAGGTATGCGGCGATGTTGTTGAAGTACGGCGAGTTTTGACGGTACGGCAGCTGCGTGACTTGGTCGTCGGTGAGCGCGGTTGCGTCAGCGCCATCTGGGATCGTCGCATAGCGGCGGTAATCTTGGTAGACGAAGTCAGCGCGATTGCCTGCGCCGCCGTTGTCAATGACTTCAACGAGCGTACGTGCGTTGTCTGGGCCCGTGTACGTTGAGCGCGCTGTGACGCGTGCATGCTGAACCTCGAGACCCGCCTTC
>JBIKMD010000344.1:0-5511 GCA_044359465.1 Myxococcota bacterium | reverse complement strand
GCTGGCGCGCCAAAACCGGATCGCTTGGAGCAGGTGCGTCGGCAGGTGTCGGCGGAGGATAGATTTCACCCGGCATAGGCGGCGGCGTAGGAATGCTTGTGAAGGCGGCGTTGCGAGCCGTGAGCGCCTGCGCATAGGCCTGCGTGTCAGCAGCGCTCCAACCCCTGCTGGCGATCAACTCACCTTCTATCGCCTGCGGCCCAACTTGCTGCCGTACAATTTGCATGCGGGCCAGCGCACGTTCTTGTTTGAACGCTTCAATCGCAGCGCGGCGATCAGGCGATGCCGTACTTGGGTCGTCAATCTCTGCACGCGTGACCGGTGGCGACAGTGACGCGAGCGCGCCTGGTGCGCGGGCCGGCGTCTCAGAGAGTCCACTGAGGCCGTAGCGCGCCTCGTAGGTAGCGACGTCATCACGCGCAGGCGTTCGCGCGGCCGCTGCCGCATCTCTCGCCGCCCGATAAGCAATGATCGCACGCGCGCGTTCAGCTTCTGGCGAAGTGTCGCCGGCAGGGGGAGCAGCAACAGGCGACGCGTCAACTGGACTCGGGCGCGGCTCGGGAATCGCTTCGTAGGTCCGACTGACCTCCTCATCCTCTGCGCGGTAGGGGTTGAATGGTCCGGCAGAGCGATCTGCGATGGCCAAGGGGTCGCCACCAGCGCCAATGTACTCTGCGCGTGCGGTCCGCATTTCATCGATCCCGACGTCAGTCGCTGTGCTCGTTGGAGTCAACGTCACTGAACGTGGAGGGATGCCGACATTCAGCGTTCCGGAGGTTCCAGGTGCGCCGGCCGGAGTCGCACCAGACATCCCGCTCGTTCGTGCGCGTCCTGCCTGGCGTTCGTACTCGCAGCGCGCTGCATCGAGTTCAACCCGGCGTGTGCGCAGCCCTCGATCGGCATCGGCGATGCGACTCGCAAGTCCAGGTCGCGCGGGTGTCGATCCCGACGCCGGCGTGCCTTCGAGCGCCAAGGTGATCTCAGCTTGGCGCGCTTCGATGGCGGTCCTTCGTGTCTGAATAGCGCTCAGCGAAGCGTCGATCTGCGCTCTGCGTGCTGCAGGAGGAGGCGGTGTCCCGTCGCGCTCTTGCGCGAGCGCCGCACTTTGGCTCTCTAGCGATGCGAGCTCCGTGGAGAGTCGCTCATTCTCATGCTCGAGGCCGCTGCGTTCAGCAACCAGCGCGCGATAGCCAGCGGACTCGCGCTCGTAGGCAAGGCGTTTCCCATCGTACGCACGCTCAGCCGTCCCAACGCCCGCATAGGAAGTCGAGGCTGGTCTATGCGCTGCATCGGCGTTGGCAAAGTCGAGCACTCGGTTGCCGAGCGCGATTTCTTCCTCGAGACGTCCTGTCACGCCGGTCGGGGGGACGCCCGGTCTTCCAACCTCGGCAACCAGCGCGGCCTGCCGTGCGTAAAGGCCAAGGACACGCGGCGGCCCCTCACTGCCGCGAAGCTCACCGTTCACCGCGCTGAGGCGCGTGTTGATCTGCGTGATCCGTTCTGGGCTCGGCGCTGGGGGGCCCACGAGCTCACGGTTGAGGCGCGTGGATTCTCGCTCGAGCGTTGTCACTCGGGCGTCGATGTGGGTCAGTACACCTTGGCCGGCTTGCCGCTCGGTGCGCAAATCGCGCACCCGGTTCCATTCGCCCATGTGGGCACTGAGCCCTTCACCCGTAAGCCCTACTGCCTCTGCCCGAAGCCGCTCGTTTCGCTCGTCCAAAGGCCGGGAGGCGGCGTCTAGGCGCTGCTCGAACTGCGCCCGCGCGCGCGTGAGCCGATCATAGTCCGCCGGCAGCTCTGCCAGCGCGGCTCGCTGTTCGCGCATGTATGACTGGAAGGCTTCCTCTCGTTGCACGTCGGTCGCTGGGACTCGCGCCGCATCACGACCGGACGCCGTGAGCGCCTCGGATGCGTCTAAGGTTCCCTGCTGATAGTCAACCAGCGCCTGGTACGCTTCGAGATCCGCATCACGCTGCGCCTCGAGGGCAGCGTTGTCTTCTTGGAGTGTACTGATGGTCTCGTTCGTAGTGTCTCGCTCGACGCGCAGCACTCTTGCGTGTTCGACGGCCGCTGCGTTCGTCGTGGGTGGTGAGCCTGTTGGTTCTGCTTCCACTTCGGCGAGCGCGAGCTCGCCGCCCGCTGCTCGCAAGCTCGTGCGCGCTTGGTCGATGCGTGAACGGTCGCCTGAAGCTAGCGCCTCTCTGTAGGCCACCTTCGCCGCATCGATTGTCTGCGCGTTTCCCGCCCCCCCGAGCCTCCGTGCGTTCGTCCGCAGCGTCTCGATCGCCGCATTATTATGGGCGACCTCCACCGTCGCTGGGTGCGTTCTTCGTCTCGCCTCCAGCGGCACGGTAAGCGGAGCAGCGCCGCTGCGCGCGAGGTAACCCTCGAGCTCACGAATATCCGCTTCAGACGGCGAGGGCGGCGCATGCAGGCTTGCGCTTTCGCTTCTGAGCGTTTCTAGCCGCCTGTCGCGCGTTGCCGCGCCTGGTGTGCCAGCGGCGGGTTGCCCCGCTTGTTGCTGCACCTCGAGCACACCAATCTCGCCAGCCACGTTGCGAAAATGCTGTTCTGCTGTGCGAATGGCATCGGCGGTGCGCGGAGTCGCTTGCAACACTCGCAGGTAATTTTCCCGCGCTGCGCTCACGAGCCTTGAATCCGCATGGGGAATGCCGGTGAGCTGCTGCCTGCGCTCCAGGAACTGTCTCTGCGGCCGAGTCATGTCGTCGGTCTTTTGTTGCGCCTTCGCAGCGTTGAGGTCCTGGTACGCCTTCCCCATCGCCTCGCCCGACGCCTTCATGCCGCCCTGCAGATCTTGCGTCGCCTGCAGACGGCTGTTGTCCACCGACGCACGCGCGGTCATGCGCGTTGACACCAGATCCATCTGAGCGCCAATCATGTTCATCTTCGAGTTGAGCTCTGACGCGCGTCCAGTCAAAGAGGTCAGGTATCGGTTGAGCTTGGCGTTGTCGTTCGCCATCTCGAGCAGCAGGAACATGATCGCAAGGGATGTGACCTCCCCGCTTCCAAACTGATTGCTAGCGGACACAATGATGGACTGCGCAGCGGCACGGAACTCAGGCGTCTGCATGGCAGCAATGCTTGGGCCCTTGCCCATTTTTGCGAGCAGCGATTCGAGGTGTCCCGATTGGATCCTGGTCATGCTCGCTGGCGGCAGCGGTAAGGTGTCTCCCGCCCTGCCGCCGGTCGCCGTTCCAGCTTGCTGTCGCAGCGCGACTTCCCCTGCTTTCTCAGTACGGGAGGCGCCTTTCATCTCGGCGGTGGCACGCTGCGCGTCTGCGCTCAGCCTCTTCTCTGCAGTTTTTGCGGTATCGGTGTTCTGCCGCAACGTGTGCTTGAGGGAGGTCTGACCGTCTTTCTTCGTCGCCTCGCGCTCCTTGATGTACTTCTTCGCTTCGTCTTCGGATTCGAAGCGAAGCGTGGTCTTCTTGGTGCTTGTCGGACCGGTTTTTGTGGGTGCCGGCGGCTTGAGCCCAGCCTCGTTGACCTTGACGTCGTTACCCATGGGCCCTCCGCGCGATGCGGCGCATTAGATGACCTTCGGATTGATCTCGGCGAGCTTGCGCAAGAAGTCGAGCACGGCGTCTCGCATGCGGTCGCTGTGAGACGCGCTGCCCTTCGCACTGTCTTCGTCTTTGCTCGCCTGATTCTCGAGAAATTTATTGACGGCGTCTTTGCTGTTTGCCTGTTTCTGAATGGCTTTTGAACCGTCCTTGCGCGCGTCGATCTCTTGAACATCGGCGCCGAGATTCGCAGCTACGAAGTTGAGCGCGGTGGTTGCGACTTGGCCCCCCGCCTTTCCTAACTCGGCGCCAGCGTTGAGGACGGCTTGCAGATTTTTGGCTTGCTCTAGTTTTCCGGCCGCGTCCAATGCGGCATCGGAACCTTTCTCGGCAGCTGAAAGTGTCGATTGCGCGCTGGAAGTGTTCATCGCCGCACCAAGCGAGACGCCACTCGCCACGATGCTCACCGCGGCCGAGATCAAACCCGACGCAAGACTTGCCGTCGCCTGGCTACGCAGGAGCTCAGCTTTTTCGTGCGCCTCGGCCATGCCTTTGTCGATGGCTTTGTTGTCCAGCTCAATCTTGGCCTGGAAGCCCTGCATCGAAATTTCTTTGCTGGCGCGCGCGATCTTCTTGTCTTCGCGCGCGTCCTTTTGGGCCATCTTCAAGTAGTCGAGCATGACGGTAAACAGCTCGCCAAACCCACCATCCATGGTTCCCATGGCCGACGTGATCACATTGGCCGCCGCCCCGAGTTGGCGCATGGCCTCTGGGCTTGGTGGTGGCCCTCCATCTGGCAATGGCAGCTGGCCACCAGGGCTCGGTGAACCGAGTCTCTGCGCCGCTCCAGGTTTGGACCCTTTGGGTGGCTGTCCACCCTTCACAAAGTCCGGACCCAAGGCCTCGGACATCGCATCAAGCATGGCTTGCTGCATCGCCTGCGCGTCATTGCCCTTTTCGAGCGAGGTGAGAATATCCGAGTTCTTGACCTGTCCTGCTGGTGCTCTTGTTGTCGTCATGGCCTGGTTTCCTTCTAGATCTTCACGGTGCTCGATTCAGAAATCTGGGCAGACAAATCAGCGCAAGCTTGAAGGCTCTTGTTGATGTTTTTCAGCCGCTCTTCTTCTTCCTTGATGCGTTCCTGCTCGTTGCCCTCGTCGTGCGTACGCAAGAACTCAATCTCTTTGAGGATGAGCTTGAACTCGTTTTCGACCTTGGCGAGCATGCCTTTGAGCTTGGTGATCATCTCCTGCGCGTCGATCATTTGCTGCGCGGCTGCATTCTGACCGGCAGAGATGGCAATATTCATGGCGCCGCTGGCGATGCCTTGGACGGCGCCCACAAACTTCATGGCTTGTAAGGCATTGGCGGCGCTCTGAGCGCCTGCCGATAGCGCTGCACCACCAGCCGCGGAGATACCGACTCCGGACCCCAGACTGCACACGGCGCAGACAATCGTAGCAACCAAGCAGAAGGTCTTAAACACACTGTTGTTGCAGACGTTTTCCTGCCACCAAGCGGCGCTCTCTTCGAGCGATGCCGCCATGCTTTCTGCGCCCATGGCCTTGAACAGCGCCGCGATGGCTTGCATGAGTTGCGGGAGGTTTTGCAGAATCGTGATGACCACCATGACAGCCGCAGCGGCAGCGGCGATGGCGCTCAACGTACACGCCACGGCGGCGCTACAGGCAATGCCGCAGACGGCAAACGCAACCGCGCCCATACCCGGAGCGGCGGCCCCAAAGGTAAAGACACTAACGACAACGGCGACGATCAGCACCACCACAGCGACAACCACCATCAACACGGCTTTGACGATGGACCAAGTCTTCGCTTTCTCTGCTGCCTCCTTGGCTTTTTGAGCTTGGACCGCAGAGCCAAACTCGAGACCACCCATCTTGGCCTCTTGCGCGTGCAATTGCTTCATCAGGCCCTCTTTTTGGGCCTTGATTGCGTTCAGCGATTGCATGAGGACTTCCATCTGTCC
>JBIKMD010000342.1:0-5517 GCA_044359465.1 Myxococcota bacterium | reverse complement strand
CCAATCGCGACGTAGATACAGAAAACGTCTTGGCCTTTTTGATTGATGATGGTGTCGATCGCGACGGCTGTTTTGCCGGTCTGACGGTCACCAATGATCAACTCGCGCTGACCACGTCCGATTGGAACCATGGCGTCGATGGCCTTGAGACCCGTTTGCATGGGTTCATGGACAGGCTTACGAGCAATGATGCCCGGCGCTTTGATTTCGATCTTGCGGCGGTGCTTGCTTTGGATGGGTTTGCCACCGTCGATGGCTTCGCCGAGCGCGTTCACAACGCGGCCCATCATCTCTTCACCGACGGGCACTTCGGCGATTTGGCCGGTGCGCTTGACGGTGTCACCTTCTTTAATCTCGATGTCGCGACCCATGATGGCGACGCCGACGTTCTGCGATTCGAGGTTGAGCACGAGCCCGCGCACTTGCGCTTTCTCGAATTCTACGAGCTCGCCGGCCATGACGTTCTCGAGTCCGTAGACGCGAGCGATACCGTCGCCCACTTGCAGGACAGTGCCCGTCTCGGCGACTTCAATCTTACGATCGTAGTCGGAGATCTTTTGTTTGATGATCTGCGAGATTTCGTCTGCGCGTAATTCCATGGCTCAGCTCCTCTAACTTCTTTAGCTTCTTAACGTTTGGCGAAGGCGTTCGAGTTGCGTGCGCACCGAACCATCCCAAACGAGATCTTGAATCTTCACGACGACGCCGCCCACCAGGTTGGCATCTACTTTGAAATCGACAGTGACTTGTTTGCCCATGGTGCCGGCGAGCGCGTCCGTGATCTTTTTCTTCTCTGCGTCTGCAAGCTCAGCCGCGCTGGTCACCGTGCCACGAACGCGGCCGGCTTTGGCGTCAGCGAGCTTGCCGAAGGCGTCAGAGATGTGACCGAGGTCGCTCAGGCGTTCGGCGGCATCCAAGGTGCGAAGCAAAGAGACGATCGCCGCTGGCGCCGACACTTTTTCTGCAAGCGCATTCAGGACGGCCATGCGCTCGTGCTTGAGGCGTGGGTCCGCGAGCACGTGCGAGAGCTCTTTGCTCTTGTGCTGCGCTTCCACGAGCGCCACGAGGGCGGCGGCTGCTTTTTCTGTTTCTTTTCGTTCTTCGGTTACTTCGAGAAGTGCCCGTGCGTACCGATCGCCAACGTCATTTGCCATTACGCGGCCTCTTGCTTCGCAGTTCCGGTAGCAAGACGAGACGTGAACTCGCTCACCAGCCGTTTTTGGTCTTCAGTCTTCAGCTCGCGGCGCAGAATCTCTTCGGCAAGCTGCAGCGCGAGGTCTGCGGTGTCTTGGCGAAGTTTGGTTTGCGCTTTTTCGAGCTCGGTAGAAATGACGGCTTCGGCTTCTTTGCTGATGCGCTTGGCCGCGGCTTCAGCGTCTTCAATGAGGCGTTGCTTTTCGGCCGCTGCCGACGCTTTGAAGCTGTCAGCGAGGGCTTTCATTTCACTGTCGATGTCTTTCATCTTCTGCTCGTACGCAGCAGCCTTGGCGAGCGCGTCTTGCTTGGCGCGTTGGGCCTCTTCAACCGCGGCCTTCACAGCCGTGTGGCGGCCAGCGAAGAACTCAGTGATGGGCTTTTTGCCAGCAACGAAAAGACCAATCACGAACACGAAGAACGTGAAGATCTGACCGCCGAGGTAGTACCAATCAATGTGATGTGCGCCTTCGTGCCCGCCGCCATGCTCGGAGGCGAGTGCGAGGGATGCCGTAAGAAGGACGCTGAGAAAACCAACGACTGTTGTAGCGCGACGGGTCATGCGACTTCTCGCGACAGAACTTTCGACGCAATGACGCGTGCGATCTCTTTGCCGCTTTGCTGCAGTTGTGCTCGCACTTGGGTCTCACTCGCTTGCAGCGCGGACCGTGCGTGTTCCACTTTCTTCAGAGCGTCAGCGCGGGCCTTGTCGAGCAAGGTGCGCTCCATCTCGCGCGCTTCAGTCAGCATGCGTTGGCGCTCGGCCAAAGCACCGCGACGGGCGGAATCGAGCTGGTTTTGCAGCTCTTGTTCTTTCGCTTTGGTTTCGCCAAGTAGCTTGACGCTCTCGGCTTTCGCGCCAGCGATGTTGTTCTCCCGCAGCACGAGCAAGTCGAGAATAGGGTTGAACAAAACGCGCTCGAAGGTCACGAGCACCAGAGCGACAATGGAGATCTGGAGGATCAGTGTAAAGTCTAGGTCCATCGGCGCGCGCGCTATGTCACGGCGCGGCAAACAAATCAACAGGATCACACGGGGGCTTTGTTTGCCCCTTGTTCCTTAGGGTTTGTGGCTGGCGATTTGGCCGCACCCATGAGAAAATCCAGCCGATAAGCGTGTCCCTCGCGTGATGGGCAACACGCGCGAGAGTTTAACCAGGCGGCCTTGCCTGGTTGTATGACGTGGAGTCCGGGGCAGCTCGGACAGGGAGCAAAGTCACATGGCCGTAGAACGCACCAGCAACACCGCACCAGCCGCCGCCGTCACCCGAACGGAGTCCGCCCCAAGCGTGGCGCACCTCAAGGGTCCAGTGAGCGATCGTGAGGTTTCAGAGGCACTTGCGGCGCTTGGCCCACAGTATGCGCAACTCGCTAACGCCAAATAAGATCCCTAAAGAAGCGCTAGAATTTCCGGGAGTACTTCACGATCGAAGGTCGTGAACGGTAGGCCCAATAGCTCGTGCTTGCTGGCCCAGAAGACACGTTTGACGTCGTCGCCATTGCCGTTTTTGCGCAGTTTTCCGCCCACCCGTTCCACGCCCCAGTAAACGCCAAAGAGCTGGCGGTCCGCTTTGACAAACGAGCGGTGGAACATCATGGATGAATAGAGACAGCGCGTAGGGCGCACGAGGAGGCCTGTTTCCTCTTTGAGCTCGCGGAGAAGTCCACTTGCCGGATCCTCGCCGCGCTCGAGGCCGCCGCCCGGAAAATTCACGAAGTCGACGCCTGATTTGCCGCGGGTCTCGGTCACGAGCACCGCTCCGTTTTCAATCAAGATGCCGTACAGGGCGATGCGAAAGCGCTTGATGTCAGGTGGCATGCTCTAAGGAGTGCCGCTGATCAAACGCGTGAGCAAGTAGGAAAGCGAGGCCATCACACCTGCCGCGGGAATGGTGAAGATCCAGGCCCAGACAATGCGACCCGCGACGCCCCAGCGAACCGCGTGCGGACCACGCTCTGCACTGCCAACGCCCACAATGGAACCCGTGATGGTGTGGGTGGTCGACACCGGAACACCGAGCACCGTGGCCATCGCAAGTGTCGCAGCGCCGGCCGTTTCAGCGCAAAAGCCGCCCACAGGTTTGAGCTTGGTGATCTTCATGCCCATGGTCTTCACAATGCGCCACCCGCCGGACAGGGTGCCAATGCCCATGGCGGCGTGACAGAGCAGGACCACCCAAAGCTTAGGCTCGGGGTGCGCGTCTGCGGACTGTATTCCCGCGGTGATGAGCAGCAGCGTGATGATGCCCATGGTCTTCTGCGCGTCGTTGCCGCCGTGGCCGAGTGAGTAAAGCGCTGCGCTCACGAGCTGGCCGCGGCGAAACACACGGCTTACAGTAGCGGGCCGCGCCTTTCTAAACAGCACCCGAATGAGCCGCATGAACCAATAACCGAGCGCCATACCGAGCATGGGCGCGATCAGAATGAACGCCACCGTTTTTCCGAATACGGCCGCATCGAGAATCTTCAAATCGGGCGTATGCGTGAGCGCTGCGCCGGCAAATGCGCCCATCAGGGCGTGCGAGGAGGACGAAGGAAGCCCCCAAAACCACGTGAGTAAATTCCAAATGATCGCGCCAAGGAGCGTGGCGAAAATCACGTTGAACGTGATCGAGCTCAGCGCAATCCCTTTGGCGATCGAAGCCGAGACGTGGCTCGGATACACGAGAAACGCGATGAAGTTGAACGCCGCCGCCCAAATCACCGCGGCTTGCGGCGAGAGAACGCGCGTCGAAACCACCGTTGCGACTGAGTTCGCCGCATCATGAAAGCCATTGACGTAGTCAAAGACCAACGCGAGCGCGATGATGATGATGAGATAGGTGGTCATGCGTGCTCGAGGACGATGGCCTCTAACTCATTCGCCACATCGAGCATGCGGTCCGTCACACGCTCGAGGCGCTCGTACAAGTCACGCCACTTGATGACCTCAATGGCGTCCTTCTCTTCGCTGAACAGGCGCTTGAGTGCGCTACTTAGAATCTTGTCCGAGTTGTGCTCCTCTGTGCCAATCGTTTTGAGCTTGTCCAAGATGACACTGGCCTGCTTCATATCGCGCAGGATCTTGAGTGCGTCATGCATGGCTCGCGCGCCCACCGTGATGTGCTGGGTGAGCGCAATGGCGTCCGGGTTCGAGCGCTGAATGCCGTAAACATGAAAGCGTTCGCCAATGCCGTCTATGGTGTCCACCACGTCATCTAGGGATTTGATGAGCGCGTGAATCTCTTCGCGATCGAGCGGGGTGATCCAGGTTTGGTGCAGCGCGCTCATCACGCCGTGGATGATCTCGTCTGCTTGTCGTTCGATTTCCGAAAGTCGTTTTGCGTGGGTTTCTACTTGCGCAGGTTCTTTGACGAGTTGTTCGAGGACGAGCGCCGCATCGACTGCTCGCTCGCCCATGCTCATGAACGAGGTCCAAAAATAATCGTCGCGAGTAAGTGCCATGCCGTGTGTTGTAGCCGACGAACGATGCGCTTTGCTAGAAGGCTCTGTGACAACTTAGTGAACAGCCCTCTGCGGGCGCTCAGGGCGAAGCTGGCTGGCTCGCGGCACTCTGCTGACGCGCGCGTTTCATCATTTCTTCCATCGTCATGGGGCGAGCCGGCCCACTTGTAGGCGTTTCCTTGACCACTTTAGGCGCTGGGCCGTTCCACGGGAAGGTCTCGTAAATGGCGACGCCGCGTTTCCAGTTGATGGTCGCTTTCGAGAGCGTAGGCACATACATCAGCACACCCAGTGCGAAACAGACGATGCCGAGGGTTGGCAGGACGGCAATGGTGACCTCACTGAACGGTCGTTTGAAGATGGCGCTGCCAACGAAGAGATTCGTCGCCACGGGCGGCATCAAATAGCCGATCTCCATGTTCACCACGAAGACCACGCCAAAGTGGATGGGATCGATGCCGTACACTTCGAGCGCAATCGGCGCGAGCAGTGGTGCGAAGACTAGCGTCGCGCTCGTCGAATCCATGAGCGCACCAATGAAGATGAGCGCCACGTTGACGATGAGTAAAAACACCATGGGACTGAGGTGCGCTGTGCGCAGCCACGCGCCCATCCGATCGGCCGCTTCGATTTCTGCGAGAAAATCATTGAGGCCAAACGCCAGCACCACAATCAGTACGAGGCTGCCAATGAGCGTGGCGCTCTCCGCAAACACACTCAGCAGATCCGAAGGCTTGAGCTCTTTGTGGACGAGCGTGGTCACGATGACGGAGTAACCAAGCGCGACGGCGCCTGCTTCTGTGGGTGTGAATTGGCCGCTGTAGATGCCGCCAAGCACGAGCACTGGCAGCGCAAGAGCAAAGGCGCCTTCTTCAATCGC
>JBIKMD010000343.1:0-5517 GCA_044359465.1 Myxococcota bacterium | reverse complement strand
AACGGCGCCCCCGCGCAGGCCGCGTTCGAACGCTTGATGGAGATGACGAAGAAAAAGCCTGTCACCTTGTTGTGCGCTTCGGCGTGCACCGATCGCGCGCGTTGCCATCGTAGCCTGGTGCGAGCGCTACTAGAAGCGCGGCTCTCTTAGCGCCTGCCTCTGGTTTCGCAGAAGCAGTTGCAAGCACGCGACACCACCTTGTAACCTGCGTCCATGTTGTTTTTGTTGCTGGTGCCTCTGGTGCTGACTGCCGAATGGAAGCTGCAATCTCAAGCGGACGGCATGACGCTTGAAACCAAACCGGCACCTTCCGGTGATTATGAAACCGTGCGTGTCCGCAGCAACGTCAAGGTGCCTCCGCAACTCATGGCCGATGCGATTTGGGGACCGCCCGGCGCAGAGGGTGTTGCCAACAAGAAAGCCGTCAAGGTTCATGAAGTGCTGCTCGACAAACCGAACGAGCGGATTGTGTACGAGGTTGTGTCCGCGGCGCTCATCAGCGACCGCGACTACATCCTGCATCTCACGCGCCTTGCAGACGGTGAGGTGCACGAGATTCGTTGGACCAACATCGCCGACCCAAGACGTCCGCCACAGGCCGGCAGGATCCGCGCGCCGATCGTGAGTGGTTCAGTAGTCATAGAACCAGGCGAAGCCGGTGGCAGTACTGTTACTTACGAAGTGCTCACCGACATGGGAGGCGCGTTGCCGGCGTGGGCGGCAAAGTCCGCCATGCGAGACGCTGCCATTGAGTGGATGAAAGTCATGGACGAACGCGGCAAGAAGAAGCTTGCGCAGTGATCGCCTTGCTCGCAGGGCTTGCGCTCGCACAGGCCGACGTCTTGGTAGACACGCGTACACGTTTGATCGAGAGCGAGCGTGCCCAAGTGATCGTACTGGCCAGCGCCGCCGCCGTCTCCATAGCTGCTGGGACAGCGATTGCTATCGCCAAACGTGATGACAAATTTTGGCTTAATTTTGGCGTGATCACAGCCGCGTTTGGCGCAGTGAACATGGGCTTCGCGGTGGCGGGGTTCGTGCAAACTGGGAATGAACGCGTGTCGATTGAGACGAAGCGGACACTCCAAGGCGACGTGCTTTTGAAGTATAGAGACGAGCTTGTGGCGAACGCGCGTAGCTCAGCAACCATCTATGCCCTCAACCTTGGTTTAGATGTGGCGTACATGACCGCTGGCGCGTTGCTCTGGGTGTTCGGTCAGCGCTTTCTCAAGAACGATTCTATGCATGGAATAGGGATTGCCGGCGTGATTCAGGGCGCCATGTTGTTTGTCTACGATCTCGCCGCGTGGATCGTGTCAGACCAGCACGGCGCTGCCATCGCGCGTCTCTCGTTTGCTTTCTGAGGCACAAGGCCCCGTTGCTTGCAGGCGCGCACCCGTGCGACGACCTATACAATGATTTCCGTCGCGCATCTGTCGAAGCACTATCAGGTGCACAAACGTCAGCCCGGTTTGATGTCTGCATTCAAGTCACTCTTCTCGCGTCAGTATGACAGCGTAAAAGCCGTGGATGCGATTTCGTTCGAGATCAAACCGGGCGAGCGCGTAGGCTTTTTGGGGCCGAACGGCGCAGGAAAAACCACGACGCTCAAAATGCTTTCTGGTCTTTTGCATCCAACGAGCGGCGAGGTGCGCGTGCTCGGCTACGAACCGTTTCGGCGTGATCCTCAGTTCCTATCGTCCATCATGCTCGTGACGGGGCAGAAGCAGCAGCTCATTTGGGATCTGCCTCCCGCCGAAACCTTCGAGCTCAACCGGGCTATTTATGGCATAGATAAAACAACGTTCAAAACGACCCTCGACGAGCTAGTAGAAGCGCTTCGCATCAGCGATGTCATGTTCAAACCTACGCGGCAGCTATCGCTTGGCGAGCGCATGAAGTGCGAGCTTGCGGCTGCGTTGTTGCATCGCCCGCGCGTGTTGTTCCTCGATGAGCCAACGATAGGTTTGGACGTCACCATGCAAGGCATCGTGCGTGGTTTCATCAAGCGCTACAACGAACAGAGTGGGGCGAGTGTCCTGCTGACCAGCCATGACATGGACGACGTTGCGGCGCTGTGTCCTCGCATCATCGTGATTGAGCACGGTCGCTTGATCTTCGACGGCACGTTGTCTGGGCTAGTCGAGCAGCAGAAGCCTGAAAAGCGTGTTTCTCTCCGCTTCGATGCCGACGTTGGTCGTGAGCGCCTGGAGAACATGGGCCGCATCGTAGAGCACACGCCGCGTTCGGTGTTGTTGCAGGTGCCAGCAATCGACATGAAGCGGGTGGTGGGCCGTGCGTTTGCGGAGTTGCCGGTCGCAGACATCCTTGCCGAGAATGCGCCGCTCGAAGAAGTGCTCGCCGAGCTGTTCTCGAAAGGGCATGCATGAGCTTGCCTCGCGGACGCCGCTTGCTCGGCACCTACAAGGGGCTCCTACGCGTCGGGTTTGCCGAAGCAGTCGCTTACCGCAGTGAGTTCATTGTCTGGTTCCTTGCGACCAATATGCCGCTCGTCATGTGGCTACTGTGGAGCACGGTGGCGGAGGAAGGCCCCATTGGTGGGTATGGTCCTGCGCAGTTTGCAGCTTATTTCATTGTCACGTTGATCGTGCGTTTGCTGAGCGGCGCATGGGTCGTTTGGCAGATGACCGAAGAGATCCGCAGCGGAACCATGGGGCAACGTTTGCTCCGGCCGTTGCACCCGTTCCTCAATTACAGCGCTGAGAACCTAGCGGCGTTTCCGATTCGCTTGATGATGCTGGCACCGATTTTCGTCTTTGCCGGGCTCTACATTGGGCGCGATGGGTTTACGCACGCCGTCGCTCAGTGGCCGCTGGCGATCGTTGCGATCATGAGTGCATGGGCACTTGGTTTCGCCGCGCAGTTGCTCATTGGTTCCCTCGCGATGCATTGGCAAAGCGCAGTGTCGCTCATGGATTTTTGGCTCGGCATGTACTTCGTTTTTTCCGGGTACTTGATGCCGCTCGACTTGTTTCCCGCGGGCCTACGCGAGGTGATCGTTTGGCTGCCGTTCCCGTACATGGTGTCGCTACCGGTGCAGACCATCCTTGGGCAAATCGATACGGCGGCCACGCTGCGTGGGATCTCAGTGCAATGGGCTTACATCGGCGGCTTCATGCTGACGTCTTCGCTCGTGTTTCGTGCAGGACTCCGGCGCTACCAGGTGTTCGGTGGTTAGAACTTTCGCTATCCTCTCTGTTCAATTGAGGCGCTCACTGCTCGTTGCGATGCAGTACCGCGTCGACTTTGCTCTCAATGCGGTGATGGCTGTCTTCTGGACCATTTCCGCCATCGTGCCGCTCTTTGTCTTGTACTCAAATCGCAAAACGGTGGCTGGCTGGACATGGCCAGAGGCCCTGGTGGTCGTAGCGTGCTTCACCATGCTCAAAGGTGTGCTTGCGGGCGCGATTCAACCGTCGTTGCAAGCCGTGGTCGAGCAGGTGCGCAAAGGCACCCTCGATTTTCTTTTGCTCAAGCCTGCGGATGCACAATTTTTGGTGAGCACATCGCAGTTCGAGCTCTGGCGCGCGAGTGACGTGGTCAGCGGGGCGATTGTGCTCGTGTATGCCTTCACGGTGATTGGCCATCCACCGAGCGCACTGGGTGCGGCGTTGATGGTGCTGCTACTCGCGTCTGCGACCGTGATTCTTTATTCCATCTTCATCATCGTGATCAGTCTCGCATTTCGCTTCGTCAAGGTAGACAACCTTTCGTACCTGTTTATGTCCATCTATGACGCTGCGCGCTGGCCGTCTTCGGTGTTTCGCGGTGCGTTTTCGTTCGTGTTTACCTTCATCATTCCGCTGTCGCTCATGACGACCTATCCTGCACAGGCGATTCTGGGCCGTTTGTCTGCCCCTGATGTGGGTGCGGCGCTCGGCACTTCTGCCTTCTTTTTCATGGTGTCACGCCTGGTGTGGCTGCGATCGATCTCGCACTACACAAGCGCGGGTGGTTGAGCGTGCCCTGGCGCTCGCTTACTTTGCGCGGGCCACGTCGCGGGCTTCCGTAATCAAGCGCTTGAGCACGTCTGCTGCGGTGCGCGGCGCGAGCATGTTGACGATCCATTTGGGCAGGGAGCCCGCTGGGTCGGCATGGCCTTCGTAGCTCAGCAGCGTGGTTCCTGATGGTTGGCCTTCCATCGTCGTGACAGAGAAACAGTCTGTGACACGTACGTGCTCGTCGTTCGGCGGAGGACCCAGGCTCGATTCACACCTGGTCTTGAACTGAAACAGATGGTTTTCAGGATCCGCGTGACGTTCAATGCGCAGGACATAGTCACGATCCTTTACAATCGGGAGGCGTAGCTGCTGGTAGACGACCTTCTCCTTGTCGTCTTTCCGCAGCTCCACTCTCAATTTCACCTGCTCGGCCGGTTTGCGTTTTGGGCTCCAGAACGCCTCGGCCAACGCTTCTGCCGGTACGTCTGTCGTGGTTGTTCCGCGAATCTCCATGAGACCGTCTTGGCGCAGACGCCGCTCGACGCGGCTATTTCCATCGTCGAGAACGATGACCCAGTCGGAGGCGCTGAGAATGAGAAGAAGGGGCAACATCACGCTTCGAACTCCTACAAACGAATGCGCGTGAAAGCGAGCGCCTAGGCGATGGTTTTGTTTCGCACCTAGTGCAGCTGGTCTTTAGAGCTCGCCTTCGACATTGGCTTCGCAGCTTTGTACGGTCTTCTTGCTCGTGGGATCCTGCAGCTCGATGATCGCAGTGTAGACACTGATGCGCGCGCCGTTTTTGCCTAGCTCCGCAAGACGCAGCAATTTGCCTACAGCAATGAAGTCTGGCGCGCCGGCCTCACTCACCATGTCGAATACGTTGGCCAGACGCATGCGGCTTTCGGTTTCCGTGGTCATGTACGTTGGGTCTACGTTCTGGCCGGTGCGGTCTTCAAACCCGCTGAGCCAAATCTTCGGGCGTGCGCTGTTCATGTGACCTTCCGAACGCCAGCGGGCGATCCAGCCGCCGCCAACGCATTTGCCCGCTAGTTTTTTGGCAATCTCTTTGACGCTCGTTCGGGTGGGGCCTGCTGGCGGCGGTGGCTCACGTTCTTCTGCCACCTTTGGTGGTGGCACTTGTTTTTCTTCTGCAGCGCAACTGGCGAGGAACAAGAGGCAGAGGATCTTCTTCATGCCCCCGGTCTAGACGCGTCGTTCAGTCGCCGCAAGCGTCGCCGACACCGTCGCTGTTGGTGTCCTGTTGATCTTGGTCGCCGACGGCAGGGCAGACGTCGATCAGATCCGGAATCGAATCACGGTCTGTGTCGAGCGAGCGCAAGCATGAGGTGTAGTCGAAAGTCAGCGTGGTTTGCTGTCTTGGGCACGCCGAGTCGGCAATCGTCACTTGGCCAAACGGATAGGTAGCGCTTGGCGGCGTGTAGGCGTAAGTGCCTGCCGCGAAACAATCGCCGCCTTGAATGCAGAGGGTCTCCTCTTCGCCCACTGTGACGACGCCGCCGAGCACTTCGAAGCTGCACTGCGGGCGTGAAAT
>JBIKMD010000341.1:0-5524 GCA_044359465.1 Myxococcota bacterium | reverse complement strand
AACTCACCACCAAACAGGGGTGGTCAACTTGCGATCCAATTGGGTGGTCAACTTCGTTGCAAAGGGGTGGTCAACTTCAGACCCAATCGGGCAACGGACACGCTCAGCTGAAAGCGCGCCAGCTAGTGACTGATCTACAGAATCAATTGAAGAACGAGCTGGTTCGGACACCTGGACTCTTCTAGACTTGTGCTGGTCGGGACAGCGGCGCGCCGCTTGACCTTCGCGGGACGTGCGCTCATCGTTCGGCAATCGACCCGCGCCCATACATCATTGCCGCCTTCATCTTCTGCGTTGCATGCGAAAGCGCTGAAGAACGCGCCATTCGCAAAAATCCCCCACGTCTCGAAGCAGAGACCGAGCTTGGCAACATCGTCGTCGAAGCCACGAGCTTCCAATGCGGCAGAGATCTCGGCCCTTTTATGATTATCGACGTTCTCGCGCCCACCTACTGCCAGCGGGTGCAGGTCTTCCTCGGGACTCGCAGCGGCGTCTTGTCCACGAGCACGATGGAGATGGCGAAGAGCACCACGTTGCGTGCACGTCGACTCACGTCACCTGGCGTTTTCGCAGTTTCGCTCGATCGTGCCGACCAAGGAAATTGGCGGACCGTGTGGGAGGTAGACGACGAGCTGCGCGACTGTAACCTCGTGTTCGATGACGTGGAACCAACAAAGGATGTTGTTGCGCTCGCCTGTACGAAGCACGGATGGTCGATGAGCGAGGTCTTGGACGCCTTTGGTCCTTCACGCGAACTAGACGATTACGCGCTCGACGCGTGGGTTAACCACTACGACGATGACCGCTCAGCTCGAGATTGCACGCGCTATATCAAACGACGGCTGCAGGACGCCATCCCGCCGCCTGACCCGTGGCGGACACGCGTGCTTCACACCGCCGAAGAATGCCTATGCGACACCGGGATCGAGTTCGCGATCGCCGCGAAAGCAACGGACGTCCTTCACCGCGTAGATTCAGATTTGCTCGCAAGGTTCCCGGAGCAAGCAAGTCTCATCGCGGACCGGCTACGCAGCAAGATCCCGCCATCTGCGTCGTGGATGAAGGAGGCGAGGAAGCGTGTGTCCGCTTACCAGCGCCTCAAAGATCCGAGGATGAACGATGAAGACGTGAAAGCCATCATCGCGTTTCTCGCCAAGCGAGCTAGATAGGGGAAGAGGGAAAAGAAGTTGGCTCCACAAGTCTCACAGCCGGCTAACCAAGGAGCACGGGCCGCGACTGGTGCTCGTCGCGGTCTGGAGTGACACCGCTCCGCCGCCGTCGTTGCGGCCGAGGTCGAGGCCGAACCTGGTCGAACGCGCGCGACTCTATGACCAAGCTCAGCAACCGGGAATGTCTTACGCCGACAGCCGAACGACAGAACACTCGCCTTCGCCGAATGACCATGAAGAAACTGCTGAGCATCGCGCGCCGCTCATTGCCTACGGCGCAACGCCGCGTGTTCGCTTCGCTCATGTCTTCATTGGAAGAAGCGATTGAGCTCGTATGACCTTCGATTCCCAAAGGGCACTAGCTTCGCGGAACCACCAAATCGAGAGCGGAGCTGGGGGCGGGCGTGTTGCTGCATGCCGCTTACGGTACCCGCGGCAGGCAGCGGCATGCCCGCTCTCAGCGGGAGCGCGGGCGCGCCGGAAAAAACCGTGTCCGCAACACCGAGCGTTCCAAAGGTGTTCGACGGAACGTCAACTTCGCTTGAACGCCGCACCACGAACCGAAGCTTTATGAAGATCCACCCATCACCGCCATCGATGCGCTCCGGACGTGGAAGCTTACTCGCTGCTTGCTCGACTCGGGACTGGTTCAAATCATCCTCATGGACTGGGAGGTGCAGATGGTCGTGGAAACGGCAGCTACAGCGGATGGCTTGTCTTTCACGGCGTCGCAAAAGATCTTTCAATGGCCACGCTTGTCGCTGAAACGAGGGATCGTGCGAGACGAAGCCGGTCACCGCTCCCACCTACATGTGCGCGTGCGCTGCCCCAGCACCGAGGCCGAGTGCACTGATGTAAAGTAAGCTTCAAATTGTTCTTGGCGAATACTTCTATCAGGAGTATCCTGAGACGTGACACGGGTCGAGTTCACGCGCAGCGCTTACAAAGACATCGGCAGCTTGCCTGGGCATATCATCGGCAGGCTCAAGACCTGGGTGGCGGCGGTCGAGCTTGTTGGACTCGCAGAGGTGCGCAAGCGGCCAGGCCTCCACGACGAGCCGATCAAGGGCGACCGCAAAGGGCAGCGCTCGGTGCGGCTCAGCAAGGCGTACCGAGCAATTTACGTAGAGACGGACGGTCATGTGTTGATCACCGTCATCGAGGTTTCGAAGCATGATTACTAAGAACAAGACGAGCGGTGATCTTTTCCGAGACTACGGCAAACTGACCTTCGGCGAGGTGCTCCGCAGCTTTCGACTGACTGACGAGCAGACCCAGGCGCAGTTTGCCCGCAAGCTCGGCATCTCTGCCGCCAACCTGTGCGATCTCGAAAAGGGTCGAAAACTGCCATCGGCAGCGCGCGCCGCAAAGATGGCGACGAAGCTCGGCTTGCCCGAGCCACTGTTGATTCAGCTCGCGCTGCAAGGACAGCTCGAGCAAGCGCACCTAGACTACAAGGTTTCGGTCGCGGCCTGATTTTCGGGTTTTAGAAAAGAAGTTGGCTCCGACACCTGGACTCGAACCAGGGACCCGCGGATTAACAGTCCGCTGCTCTACCAACTGAGCTATGTCGGATCCGACTTGCGCGCTGCGCGCGTTACTGCGCAGCGAGGGACAAGCCAGTATTCATTTCGCTTCCCAACGTCAAGATGTCGCACGCAAATACGCGCTTCGACTGTCGCGAAGGTAGAGCCCAAACGGAATCCACCAAATGACATCATTCGTGAGGCATAGGACCACTGTGCGCACGGGCCACTCACCAGACGTGAGCAAAACCACGAGCCCAAGCGGCCCAAGCACCTTGCCGAGCAGCCCCACGGCCGCAATCGCAAACCCGTGCTCGGGCGCACGCGCCACTTCTAGGTAAAGAAATCCATACACACCCACAATCATCGCCATGGCCGCGAAAATCGCGCCGTGGTTCAAGTCAGGCATGTGCGCAAAACGAAAGAGCCACTGCGGAAAGAGCGACGACAGCGCGCCCCAGCCAAGGTTGTAAAGGCCAGCCGCAACGAACACGGTGCGATGAAAACGGCGGCGTGGGATCAACGCTTCCAAGGCCATGAGGTCACTCCCTTCACTGCCAGCACATCACGAACCCCAGAAACAAAAACGCCGCCTGCACCAAGCACAATCAACACGCGTAGCGCGTCTGGAACGGGTGGCGGCTCCCACGAAAAGCCAGTGGGCGCCTGGAACCACACAACGAGCACCGGAAAAAAGGACGCGAGCACGGCGCCATAAATCAGTGCCATCACGGTGTGCGACGCACGCTCTCCGGGATACACGCCGCCAAGCGCACGCCGCGCGTGGTCCTCTTCAATGAAGTCCGCAATGGTGATGCCAATCTCTGCCGTGATCAAAAACCCGAGCAGCAAGACGAGCAAGCCGTGCCACGCAACAAAAGGCAGTGTGGCGAAGAGGATCGTATAAATAAAATCACGCGCGGCATGCAGCATGAGCTCACGGTGCGCGGCAGGCACCGCCACAAGGCGCGCCTTGTATTCGTGATAGTACAGCGTATCGAACGCTCCAAGCACGCTCTGCGCAGCAAACAACCAGAGCACTGTGCTCATTCGAGCTCCAGGCGGCCGCCATAGCGTACAAGCAGGCCAAACAACCGCGATCGAATGACGATGTCGCTGCGTATCGCCTGTCCATCTTCGACCACCCGCGCGCTCACAGAGGGCGCAAAGAGCGAAGGCATGGGCAAACGCAGTGGACCAAGACGCATGAACTGCTTGACCGGTGTGAAGAGCAACGCGCCGCCCTCGGCAATGAGTGTGAAGCGAATCTCAGTGGTGCCAAAACGCTCCACCAAGTGCGCTCCGTCACGCCACTGCTCGCTGACGAACATGGCCCCGCCGAAACTGCGCGACCAGCGTTCGCCCTGAGCTGTGAGCTCCACCTGCAAACGCAGATCGACGTTTTCACCGGCAGGCGGAAAGCCAACGAGCCACCCCACCCACCGACCAAGCCAGTGGCGACTGCGCTCGACGCGAAACACACCGCGCGCTCGCACCGCTGACACGCCAAGATGAAACGCACGAACGAGTGGGCTCAGGTGTGTGAACGATTCACCAAGAACGGCGGGGTAAAGACCGGGCACGCTTGAAGGATAGCACGCGCGACCATGGGCGCGAGACTAGGAGAATGCTAGGGAGCACGCATGGTCAGACCCTTACGCGAGCGGCCCGTAGATTTGTTTTTTGTCGTCGTTTTCTCCTGCTTCATCTGCACGTGTATTCTCTTTGATGCGCTGAACGCGCTGAACGTGCCCATCTCCCCCACCAGCCCCAACGCCCTGGCGCGGCTGATGTACGAACATTACGCAAAAGACACGGACCTGTTGATCATCGCGAATCCGTTTTGGGTTCAATTGCAGCTTTGGGTGTCTGCGTTTTTGTTTGCTCCTTTCTACGCTTGCGCCATCTACGCGCTCGTCAAAGGGAGAGACTGGATTCACATTCCGGCCATCGCGTTTGCATCGGCCATGACCTACAGCTTGGTTCTTTACCTGGGCGCCCAGTTCGCGGACCCCTTCGTGTCGCCAGCCCCAGTGAAGATTCTTGCCGCCAACCTGCCCTATGCGATCGTGTCGATCGCGTTTGCGTATCGCATGCGCAAAGCCAAGAATTTTTCGGAGTGACTGTGAGCAAGAAGAAACACGCTGACGACTTACTGACTTTTCTCGATGCCTCACCCTCGCCCTATCACGCGGTCAAGACGATCGCAGCGAGGCTCGAGGAAGCAGGCTTCACCGAACTAGATGAGCGCCAAGAATGGAAGCTCACGAAGAAGAGCAAACACTACGTCATTCGCCAAGACAGCTCGATTGTGGCGTTTACGATTGGCAAAGCGCCGCTGGTCGATAGCGGCTTCGCGATTGTTGGGGCCCACACGGACTCACCGTGTTTGAAGCTCAAACCAAGGCCAGCGGTACAAACCAAAGGGTTTCTGCAAGTCGGCGTGGAGGTCTACGGCGGCGCCATCTTGGCGACCTGGCTCGATCGCGATCTCGCGATCGCGGGACGCGTCACACTCAAAAAATCACTCGAGAGCAAGATCGTCCGCACGGATCGTTCGCTGTTTCGGATTCCGAACCTCGCGATTCATATGAATCGCTCAGTGAACGAAGACGGCCTCAAGGTGAACAAACAAACAGAGCTCGTCCCGGTGTTCGCGCTCGATGACTCGGCCAAAGCCGAGGACGCATTGCTGCCGCAGCTGCTTGGCATTCTTGGTGTGAAGCAGGCCAAAGACGTCGCCGACTTCGACTTGTGTTTGTACGACATGCAGAAAGCATCTTTTTCCGGCCGCGATAACGAGTTCATTCATTCGGCGCGCCTCGACAA
>JBIKMD010000339.1:0-5541 GCA_044359465.1 Myxococcota bacterium | reverse complement strand
AATCGCTGCAAGGGATTGCTGCGCTGACGCAGCTTCAAGAGCTTTCGGTGTCAAACAACACGATTACCAGCGTGGAACCTCTTCGTGGGCTCGAACACTTGCAGTCGCTGGCTGTCGACCACAATCGTATCGACGATGCGTCGCCACTCGCCTCTTGTCGCCAACTGAGCAACATCGTCTTGCACGACAATCCATTGGGCCTGGGTGGTATTGATGCGCTCGCAGAGCTTGTTTGGCTCGAGCACCTCGATCTCGACGGCGTGCCTGAGCAGCAGGTGGAGGCTTTCAGAAAAAAACGCCCGGACGTGCGTACTTCCTTCGGCGAAAAGCGAACAACGTCGGAGGACGTGTTAAGCTCAGTCTCGGCTTGGTGGAAGGCGAGCCATCAACTTTCAAAGTCCTGGAGTCAGGCGCTCGCCGGCATGCTTGGTCATCACGAAGGTGGGGGCGATCCCTCTCAAGTAGCGGTGAAGCAGCTGATGAAAGTGGCCGAGCAACGCGTCGTCGACTTGGTTGATGCCGCACTGGACAGCATCGTTCCGCTTCAGGGATTCCGCTACGCGGAGTGCGTTTGTTTGCAGCGCAACGCGATTGAAGATCTAACACCTCTTTCGAACAATCAACGTCTTCGTGATTTGTCTCTACAGGAAAATCGGATCGTCGATATTTCGCCGCTCGCTACGCTAGTGAACCTCACTAGCTTGAACTGCAGCGACAACCCGATCACATCCCTCGATGCGCTGCGATCCTGCGTCCATTTGACGAGTCTCGATTGTGCCAACGCCAAGCTCGAGTCGATTGACGCGGTCCGCAACTTGGCGCAGCTCACTCACCTTGAAGTTGTGGGCAACAACATTGCGAGTCTAGAACCGTTACGCGGACACGCGTCAATCACAAAACTCTACGTGTCATTCAATCGTCTCTCCGACTTGTCGCCGCTCGCGGACTGTCGAGCATTGGAAATCGTTCACTGCGCCGGCAATCCAGGTATGCGAGGCGCAACCTCACTCGCGCGCTTGCCGCGCCTACGCGAAGTGATCAGTCGCGGCGCTTTGCCTGATGATGAAGTGGAAGCGCTAACGAAACTGAGGCCGGACGTTTGGGTGGATTGATCCCATTGATGGGCAGGGAAGGGTCGGCAGAGACAACACAGAGCCCGTCATGCGCCTCCGTTTGTTAGCTTTGCTGTTTCTTACGAAGCTTCTCGACTTTGTCTTCCAGCCAGCGCGCCTTGCTCTCCATCTGGCCACGCTTCTGCGTCGACAGCTCTCCTCCCGCGCTCTTCAGACCTGCGCGGGCTAGCTCAAGTTCTTTCACTGCGGCATCAAGCTCTTGTTTTAGATTCATACAGAGATCGTACCCGCGCAATTTCGATCGGCCATACGGAATGTGTATTCAACGCCAAAAACGCGTGTGCGTGCAGCGTCTACAGTGGCTTCTTGATGTGCGGGGAAACGTGCTTGGCTGCTCGCGTTTCGCGCGCGTGTCACAAGCGGTGCGGGTGGGGTCAGTTCTTCTTTTTCTTTTTCTCTGAGTCTGGCGTGGTGTCGAAGGGTGGGTCGTCGTTGAGCAAGCCGTCTTTCATTGCCAGCACGTCATCGCAGGTGCTGCCGTCAGCAATACGGAACTCTTTGAACCAACTCCGTTTGGGGTTGTCGTGCTGACGCGAGCTTCCCTCGCTTTGTCTGTCGACCAGCGGACTGCCCGTGTACGAGAGCGTGAGTGTCTCATTGGTGTTGACAGTGATGCCGACAGCTTTGTCTGGTCCAAGAATCACGCCGAACATGTTGACGGTTTTGCGCTGGAACACGTTGAGCTCGCCAAAACTATTGACGCTGAAGGTGAAGCCTTCGCGGCCGTCCTCATCCATGTCGTAGATGTGCATCGCGAACTCGCCGCGGGCTTCATCTCGTGTTTTTGGCAGTGGTGAGTTGTACGGATCCTCCAGGTCGCGAAGCGCCCAAAGTTGCAAGTGTCCAAGCGCTTCGTATTCGCCCGTTTCATGGTCTACCGTGACCACTTCCATCGTGGATTCAGGCACTTTCCTGTACACGGGTTCCGCTGCAGCGCTCAGCACCCCAAGGACTGCAAAGTTGTGGCCACCGCACAGTTGGCTGCGCTGCAGATAGGTTTTCGAACCCGGGTCCCAGGTGCGTACAGCGAGCCGGTAGTTGTCGCCGCCGCCATCTTGGTCGCCAAAGAGCGGCACAGTGACCTGGGTTTGGTTGATCGCCTTGATGGCGAATGTTCCCGCAAGCGACCCTTCTTTGGCCGGGATGGCGGTGACATCGATGTTCTTGTCGTAGACGGGCGCCTTGCAGGCGCTGAGCAAAAGCAGAATGACGGCAACTCGCATGGTGACCGGCTAGCACAACCACTTTGGTAAGATCATGTGCCTTTTTTGGGGAACCCAAACTGGCTTTGGCTTGGAGGACTAACGCTCGTCTTGTTACATATCTTCGCCGCTCAATGCTCTTACTTGGCGAGACATCTCGGTTTCCAAGGCGGTGCCAATCCACGGGGTCGCGGTAGGCGTGGCAAGCAAACACCCGACAAAGAATGAACCCACTGCGCACGGGATGGACAAACACATCCACACCGACTCACCTGCGCTGCGTTGGATGAGTGCTCCGGTCTGGTTCGTCTCGCTGGTCTTCGCAGCTTGATCGAGCGCCAGTGAAAAACGAGCAGACGCGGCCTCTAGCTGCTCCGTGGCCATGTCTCCGAAGGTAGAGATCAGGAGCCCTTCTTGGTTACTGATGAAAGCCGCCCGCGCGCTCCAGCGCCTCGCCGTGTCTTCGAGGAATGCGGCCCAACTCGCAGCGATGGGCATGTGCGGCGCTGCGCTCGTGGCGCTTTGCCTCGCTGACACGACGTGTGAGGCAAAACGTGGAAGCGCTTCATGCGTCGTTCGCGCTGTAAGCTGCGCGGATACCAAACGACGCGCGCTTTGCCTCGCGTCGTCCGAATCAAAGAAGTGAACGTCGTTCTTGGATGACATCGTGACCTCCTGTGGCCGAAAGAATGGCCGCATCCACTTCTGCCGCGAGCAGAGAAAAGCGGCGCGCTTCTGGCGTAGGCTTGCCTGCGAGGAAGCCAACCGGCACGCCTTCCAGGCTCGCCCGAGAAAACACTTCGTGCCGTGGAATCACCGTTTCGAACACACCAGGAAAGTCCGTCCACAGCTCGTTCATTACAGCGAGAGATGCTTCAGCGTGCCGGTCTGCCATCGTTTGCACGCAGCCAAGCAGCGCGAGACCCGGATTCTCAGTCGCACGAACGTGTTCCACAACTGACAGCGCTTGGCCTAAGCCGCGCAGCGCGAGTGGTTCGGCTTGCACCGGAACCAGTGCAAAATCGACGACCCGTAGTGCCGCGCGTGAGACCCCGCCAAGCCCCGCCGGTGTGTCGACCACCACGCGAGTGAACGCAGCAAAGACGTCTTTGAGTCCAGTGAGTGCGCCATTGAGGATAGCTTCTTCGAAGTGAATGACATCAACAGGGTCGAGTCGCCCACGCGCAAGGAGACTGAGGCCTGGGAGCTTGGTCGCACTCAGGACTGCGTCTATGCCGACGCGGTCGCTCCAGTAGTCGGCGAGGCCAAGCAGCACACCGTCGCCCCTTCCAAGTGAATGGCCAATGCCGCCTTGCGGATCCAAATCGACGAGCAGCGTGCGCTCGCCGCGTTCCGCAAACGCCACTGCGAGATTGAGTGCGAGCGTGGTTTTTCCAACGCCGCCTTTCTGGCTGATGATCGCAATCGAGCTCATGAGAGGTTCTCCTGGCGCACGCCCATGTCATCGAGGCGGCGAATGTTGGCGAGGACTTTCGGGTCGCCGGGTTTGAGCTTGTCTGCGGCAAGAAAGGCTTTGAGCGCAGCTTCGTGGTTACGGCTCAGCATCGCATCGAGCGCCGTATCCCAAAGCTTGGTGAAGGCATCCTCCGCAAGCGTCGTCACGTTCGGATCAGTGGCTGCAACCAGCTCTCCGCGTTCTGCTGCCTCATCTCGTTCGCGCGCTGCATCGAGCAGCATGGCTTCCCATCGCCCTTGCAGATTTCTAGGCGGCGGATCCCCCGCGAGCGTGCGACACTCTGCGTGCAGCGTTTGATCAAAAACAAGCGCATGAATGCTTCTTTGCCGAGTGTTTTGTCTTCTTTTGCACTCCATACTTCGCCGCGAAAGACGTTGATTTCGCCGCAGAGAACGTCGCCTCTGTGCAGTGAAATGATCACCGAATGTGCACCCATGCAGGCCAGTTGCAGATAGTCCGCTGCGTTGAACGGGGCTGGCGGGGTTGTTTCTGCTGCGGGGGCCAACTTCTCCCGCACGAGAGCGCGTAGGTCATCGAGTGAGATAGGCTTCTCTCGCATATCGATGTGCCGATGTTTGGGAACCTGCGCGCTGAAGGCCTTCATGTACGCGGTTAGGAAGACTACTGGGATCTGCAAGCCTCGTTTTCCAAGTTCCCCGAGGATCTCAATGCCCGTGCGACCTGGCATGTCGATGTCCGAAATGATGACGTCTGGTGCTTGTTGATCGATGAGCTGCAAACCGGCGTTGAGATCCGGCGCATCGACGAGCGTCCACCCAGCTTCGCGGCTGAGCCCGCGTGTGAGTGAGGCGCGGAGGCCGTCTTCGTCTTCGAGCAAAAGGATGCGTGGCATACGTTCTCCTAAGCCGGCACTTTGTAGATATCGCGCATCAAATCCATGCCGCAGGCCAGGCCTTCGCACCACGCGATGAATGCCGCCACACTGTCTTTGCCTTTGAAGATCGCACCGTGTTGAGGCGCGATCACATCGATGTCGAGTGTCTTCACCATAGCCGCCCATGAACGGAGGACAGTGTTCGACACCATGTAGCGTCGATGAAAACCTTCCATGTGTGGCACATGTGCGGCGAAGTCTTCGACGACCCGATAGCTTGTTCCAATCGAGGCCCCTAGATCACCTGAGTAAAGAATTTTCGAGACGGGGTCATAGACCTGAAAATTCCCAACCGAATGCAAATAGTGGGCAGGCAGCAGTTTGAGCGGGCTGCCATTCAAAGAGAGCGTCATTCCTTCGTCAGGAATGCCCTTGAGACGACGTTGGACCAAACGATCGAGCCCAAAATGTGGAATGAAACGCGTCCAAAGTTGTGACGCGTAGGCCTCGGCGTCCGTCGTCATGAGCCAGCCGTTGATGGCAGCAACGACGTCTGGATCTTGATGCGAGAGAAAGACGTAGCCAAGCTTGCCGCCTGCGAGCAGTGACGTCGTCTCGGACATCACACGCGTGTAAATCTTATGCCCACCGGGATCGAGAATCATCCCAACGCCGTTGTGCACAATGAGATGCTGGTTCGACTGCACCATCTCGCCTTCGGAAAAATCTTCGAGGAAGAAGTTTCTGTGCCCGCCTTGGTCGTAAAGAATGGTGGCGCTCATGCGAGCACCTTGCGCACGTCGGTTGCCGCGCGTCCTAGGTCGAGAAAGATGAGGCCAAGCTTGGCCTCGGGACGTGTGAGCGTCATCAGCAAGGTGCCAGGTGCGGCGCCCA
>JBIKMD010000337.1:0-5560 GCA_044359465.1 Myxococcota bacterium | reverse complement strand
GTCGCGATTTCTTCTTTTCGGCGCCGAATGCACTCGTCGAGCTTCAAGTTGGCGATGAGCCACTTCCCAAGCGAGCGGCACATATCAGCGATCATTTGTGCCAGCTTCGCTTCACCGGCTTGGCGGTCAGTGAAGTTAATCAAAGAATAAATTCGTTTTGGCTCAGCAATCCGAAATACCACCATCCCGCGCACCTTCACATCCACCAGGTCACTCGTGATTTGGCTCGCGTGAAAAACCACTTCTTTGAGTGTGGTGGGAACCACGGCGTAGCTGTCAGAGGGCCACTTGAAGAAGCGTCCACCTTGGCCGCACAGGCGCTCGGCCACTCTTCCACGGCGGAAGACGATGAGAAACTCGCTAGGCCTCGTCGAGACCCAGCCCCAGCGCTTCTGCGGCTCGGCTGGAGAGTTTGAGGTCATTTCGGCTTCTAAAAGCATCGTGCGGCTTGGTGCTGTCATGAGACCAGTTTGCGCAACTGCGCCGCCATCCGCAGTGAAGTGGTTCACACAACGCGAATTATGAACCAGGGGAACCGAGACCGGCGGTTTCATTGAGCCAAGCCAGATCGTTAATGCTCACGCGCCCGCGGCGCAGGGTGATGGTGCCAAGGCTTTCCCACTGACGGAGCTGTTTGTTCACGGCCTCTCTGCTCACGCCGAGCAGTCTGGCCAGATCCTGTTGGGACAAAGGCACGTCGAGCGTTAGGCCACCCGCCGTGGCAACACCAAAGCGACGACTGAGATCGAGCAAACGACGCGCCAGACGCGCGCTGAGCTCCAAGAAGGAGCTCTCCTCGAGCGTAGCGGTCAGCGTGCGAACCTTCTCGGCCAAACGCGATAGCAGTGTGATCGCCAAATCAGAATGAGACCTGACGACTTCCAAAAAGTCTCTGCGATCAATGGAGATGAGCTCGGATTCAGTCAGCGCGACAATGCTCGCCGAACGCGGCGCATCTCTAAACATCGCCAGCTCGCCAAGGATCGCGCCCGGACCAACAATGTCTAGTAGTAGCTCGCGTCCGTCGCTGTCAGCCAGGCGAACGATCTTCAATCGGCCCGTCACCGCCACATAAGCTGCCCCAGCGGGATCGCCCATGGAGAACAGCGTCTCTCCCGCGGCGAGCATCCGCGTCGTGGTGCGAAGTCCTGTGAGCGTTTTCTCGGGCACCGCCGCGAACAGTGGGATCTGTCGGAGCAGGGATGGATGCTGCGAACCCATAGTGTGAGATCATACGATTTGCGTGGGTTGCGGTTCAAGAGCGGCTACCTTCCATATGGGAGCCGAACACCCGCAAGGCACTAGCACCGATGTCGCCACCTTCAGACAGCACGCTCGACCACACGCAACAAGAAGTTCAGCTTCGCGAAATGCTCACGCTGAGCGACCGTTTGGCGCTCGAGCAACACACGGCGCATGAGCGCGTACTACTCGAGGAAGCCGTAGCAGTATCGCCACTAAAAGCATTGAACGGAATCAACTTATGCCATCTACGCGCCGATGCGCAGCTCGAACGTGCGCGGACGATTTTGCAAGGCAGCGGCAATGAAGCCCGAACAGACAGCGACTATTACTACGCGGTTGTTCCTCGCTCCGTTCTACACGAGCGTTTTGGCGACGCGCCGCTCGGTTGGTGGCAAACCATCGAGCTCGAGCCAACCGAACACACGCGTGGTGTTCCTCCCACAAACCAAGTTGAGATTGGCGAACCCATGCTCGCGCGCATCGACGGCCGCGATACTTGGGGGGTCTACGATGGTTACGATTGGCAAGGCACGCCGTTCGTTCGTCTGCCTCGCCGCAACCACTCCGTGGTCCGCTCTTCGAGCTGGGATCAGGTGTTCTTCCTTCGGCCGCTGGAATGGAGACTCCGTCCCTTCGACGATACCATGATGCGGACGCAGGTTGTTGGACTCCGCAGTGCGAATAGCGGGCCAGCGACGCCGGCACAGGCACAGGCGTTCGACGGCTGCATCGACAGAAAGGCCCTTGGTCCGTATTCCGTGCGTCATTTCATAGATGCACTCGAGCACGCCGGTTACTTCGTTTGCATGCGCGGCAGCGCCGTTCGCGACGCGATCACCGGAGCCAGCGTCAAAGACGTAGATCTCGTGAGCAACGCGCCAGCGGCAGAGGTATGGCGCGTTTTGCGGCAAGCGGCACCCGAATACGACTTTGGCAACCCTTCGCTCCCGTCCATGCGTGTTGGTCAAGTACACATCAAACCAGCACTACTCGGGATCAAGGAGGGTGAGGGCTTCGACATCACCGGAATGAAGCGCTGGGAGACGGAGCTAACGACCGTCGTGCATCCGGAGACACGTGGCTTCTACGCACCAACACGCTTCGGTGCGAATCTCGAAGAAGATGCATGGGCACACGATTGGTACATCAACACCTTATACGCTTACCGGAATGAGACTGGGCAATGGTGTCTGGCGGATCCCACAAACTACGCACAGCGCGACATACAGAACAAATGGCTCCGCGAACCCCGTTGTTGGCACAATCCGCGTTCCGCACGCTTTTGGAAATTCAGACTCAGCGGCTATGACGGGGATGACACCACGCGGGTGCGAATGCGTGACCACTATCTGCGCGTCGTCTCATTGCTCTCGGTCCCGCATCAGGCCGCGATCTGGCATACAGTGTGGGTCTCGTTCAAACGAGGCCGCGCAGACAAGACGCTGGACATGCTCATGCAGGAGATTGGGCGTGTCATGCGAGAGGACGGCGCCGGTGATTGTTTCGAACGCTACGTCGATACAAAAACAATCCGCGAAACCCTGCACGCGTTCGACGCACGGGCAGCCGGTTCAGCTCAACGCACGCCGAACCGTGGCGAGTAGTTCCTGAGGTGTAAAGGGTTTGCGCAGCAAGGTGACACCTCGGTCGTTTAGGTCGAAGTCGCTAATGATATCTTGAGCGTGACCGGACATGAGAAGCATCCGTGTCATTGGATGCTCGTTCGCAATGCGTCCGAGCAAAGTGGGCCCATCCATGCCGGGCATGACCACGTCGCTGAGCACCAGATCGATCTTGCCATCCATCTGCTTCAAGGCGAGCTCTCCGCCAGCCGCAGCTTTCACTGTATAACCTGCGGCTTCTAGGCTTCGACGCACGGATCGCCTGACGAGCTCATCGTCTTCTACAACAAGAATGGTTTCCCCACGCGCAGCGTTACGTACGACCTCAGAGCTCGCTGCCGAGTCTCTTTCTTTCGAGAGCGGCAAACGGATTTCAAACACCGTTCCCATACCCTCAACACTACGCACTTCAATGGTCCCACCGTGCTGGGTGACGATGCCGTATACCATGGAGAGACCAAGCCCTGTGCCGCGACCCTTTTCTTTTGTCGTAAAGAAGGGCTCGAAGATTTTTGCTGCGACCTCCGCAGGCATCCCGTGTCCACTGTCGGTCACGCGCATGACGACATTCCCATTTTCTTTGCGCGTGCTCACAACGAGGCGTCCACCAGCGGGCAACATCGCGTCGCGAGCATTGATGCCAAGATTGAGAAGGACTTGTTGCAGCTGGGTCGGGTCCAAGCGCACACTGCACGCGTCTGGACAGAGGTCGAAGGTCACACTGATGTTTTCTGGGATGGTGCGTGCGAGCAGACGCCCAATGCTGCGCACTTCTTCGTTGAAATCGACCGTGCGCAGCTGCAGCACTTGCTTGCGCCCAAATGCCAAAAGCTGCGTGGTTAACTCACGCGCAGTCTGCGCTGCAGACACGATGTCTTGCATCATCTCGTGAAGCTCACTGCCTTCTTCTAGCTCTTGGTTGACCAAGTCTGCACACACGACAATCGGTGTCAGGAGGTTGTTGAAATCGTGCGCAATACCACCTGCCAAAACGCCAACAGCTTCGAGCTTCTTTGACTGACGAAGACTTTCTTCCAAGTGCGTTCGCTCAGCTTCGGCAGACTCCCTCAGCAAACGCTCGAGCGCGACGAGGACAATCTTCCCAACCGAAGTCCCAAACGCAAGCGCTTGGTCGAGCCACACGCGTGGAGTGTCAGTGTCCTCAAAACATACGAGCCCACGTAAATCCTCGCCCATGCGAATAGGCACACACAGAATGGACGATCCCGCATTCGAAGACAGACCACGCGTGCGGGGATCATTGTGCGCATCGGGCGCGGTAAACGTTCGTTCGTCCTTGAGCGCTTGCATCAGCTCCGGCATCTCGCCAAGGCGCAGATCTGGGCTTTCCGTATGCGTCTGTGTCTTGCGGATCCACTTATCTATACAGCGAGCTGAGTTGGACTTTGCGTCGTAGATCCACAAACTCGCAATGGACGATTCCAGCGTTGAGCCACCAATCTCAGTCACCGCACGAGCAAGGGGTTGCAAAGACGTCCCTTGCTCAGTCAACGCACGAGTCATTTCTACGAGCGCGTTCTTCTGCTTCTCTGCTTCTGCCGCGCGCTCTCTGAGCGACCGGTTGATTTCCATCAGCTCCTGCGCTGTGAGATCGAGCGATCGTTCGAGCATGATGCGGTCGTCGTCTGCCTCGCAGTAGGCACGATCGATGTCTGCCAGAAAAGCGTCGAGGCCCGCTGGAACCCGCTGTCCGAAGTGGCGCGCGAGTTGACGGCGAAGCAATCGGTGCAAGTTATAGCTCCGCAAAAGTAGTGACGGTCATTGTCTGGTTATGTAACTCGCAGTTGCTTTCACCAGCCGGGCAGAGCTCTCCGTACGAATAGAAGCCAGACACCGAGACGCCCTGACCGAGCGCCTCACGCACACTCTCGACCTCTTCTTCGACGCGTTGCCGAAGCACCAAACGGCGCCCAACGCAGCTAATGAGAAGCGCTGCACTCGCCGGCACCTTCTGAGCAATCGAGCTTGCAGCAAGAAAAGCACCATCGATCAGGCGGTCAACGTTTGCGCGCATGAGACGCGCGAAGTGGCCAGTCGGCATGTCTCCGGCAAACACTAATCCGCCGGCCTGCTCGTCCATGCCGAGCAGCGTACGAACAACCGAGGTGTCACTCCCCTCTTGCCTGAGTGCAAGCGGAAACCGCAGCCCACTCGTGGGCATGCCAGCCGCGTGTTCGCCAAGGTAGCGGCGATAGAGCGCAATGGCAGGTTGACCGTCGAGCTCATATAAAATGTTTCCAGTGCTGCGTGTGATTAGACGTTCTGGGCCAAAGGGATCCCAGCCGCCCATGGATCCAAACCCAACACGAAGTCGGTCGCCGTAGAAACCCACCGCTGCGACAACACCTTTTTCCGGCGGGCCGTCAGCGAGGACCCAGGTTTCGCGCATGCGTTCGCCATCACCGGCAAGCCCCCCCGTCACGGCCACGTGCTCCGGCAGCGCATCAAGAAGCCCCGCAACTAGCGCAGTGCCGTTGATTGCAACGCCTTCGCAGAACACAAGCACATGAACGAGATCGGGCGAGAGCAATGCACGCGCTGCAGCAAGGCCAGCGGCACGCGAACCTTCAGGTGAGGTCACGGGGATGCGGGCGAGCTGAACGCGGGTGTGTTCGAACGCCATCGCGGTCACGAGCAAATGATCATCGCTAACCAGCGCGCCCTGAATCTCA
>JBIKMD010000336.1:0-5563 GCA_044359465.1 Myxococcota bacterium | reverse complement strand
CCAATCATGTTCGTCGCGGGCCCTGTGTATTTTGGCGTCGCGTTTGCCGGCACCGCACTTGGCTATGTCTGGTACGATCTGGCGCACTACGCGTTTCATCATATCAAGCCGCGCACGGCGCTCGGCCGTTACCTTCGCAGTTACCATTTGATTCATCACTTCAAGACGCACACACGCCGTTACGGCGTGTCTACTCCGCTCTGGGATTACGTCTTCGGCACGGCGCCTGAGCGCGAAGAAGCGACCAAAGTCGAAGCGTGAGCACGATGGTCATGCCAGACGGTCGTCCGTGGATGAAAGCCAAGGACCGTACGGTTTGGAGCGCCTGGCTCGAAAAGTACCATCTGAGCGAAGACACCATGTGGCTCGTCTTTGCTCCCAAGTCATCCAAAGAAAAATCGATTCGCGTCGACGAAGCCGTGGAAGAGGCTTTGTGTTTTGGCTGGATCGACGGCGTGCTCCACAAACCTGACGCAACGTGTTTTGCCGTTCGCTTCACCAAACGGCGCGCGCGTAGCCTGTGGTCCAAGGTGAACGTCGCACGCGTTCAGCGCCTCATTGCAGATGGCCGTATGCGTCCCGCGGGTATGGTGCACGTAGAGCACGCGAAGAAGACGGGTGCGTGGGCCAAGGCCTACAGCATGACGGATGCGGTGGAGATGCCCGCAGAGCTTCGCGACGCGCTAGCAAAAAACAAGAGCGCCGCGGCGTGTTTTGCCGCTCTATCGAGCGCACAGCAGCGGTTGTGGATGCGCCAAGTCGCCACGCTGCAAAAGACCGAATCGCGCGTGAAAAAGTCGTCAGAAGTGGTCAAGCTCATACTCGGTGGCAGAAAAGCGGGTGAGACGGATAAACAAGCGGCGAAGCGCGGTGTTCCATCAAAGGCTGAATTGCTGCGTTGAGTCTCAGGTCGGGCGTTGCATCACGCTTTGCGCGGCGCAACGATCCCGTGGGTGCGCATTTTATAATAGAGCGTGCTCTTTGGCAGACCGAGGCGTTTGGCTGCGCGTTCGACGTTCGCCGCCTCTGCTGCCAAAATCGATTCAATATATCGCTTCTCGTTTTCTTCCAGCGTGAGTGTGAGATCCTGCGATCACACGTTCGCGCTCGTGTCCGATTCGAGACGGATGTCAGCCGCGCCAATCTGCTCGCCCTCTGACAGGACACAAGCCCGTTCTAAGGTGTTTCGGAGCTCGCGAACGTTGCCAGGCCAAGCGTGCGCATTGAGCTTGTGCTTGGCATCTTCTCCGAGCTCGAGTCCCATGCGTCCTTGCGCGATGGCCAAGGTCGCGAGCAGTGCCTCGGCAAGCGGCACCACGTCTTCGCTGCGCAGCCGAAGCGGCGTCACCGTGAGCACCAAGGTGTTGATGCGAAAATAGAGATCCTCTCGGAACGCGCGCTCTTTGACGAGCGCCGGAATGTCGCGATGGGTGGCCGCAATCAGGCGCACGTCACTCGAGCGATCTTTGACGTCGCCCATGCGGCGGTAGCGTTTTTCCTCGAGCGCTGTGAGCAACTTTGGCTGCAGCTCGAGCTCTAGTTCGCCAATTTCGTCGAGGAACAGAGTGCCGCGATTGGCAATTTCGAACAGGCCCTGTTTGGCCGCGATGGCGCCGGTGAACGCGCCTCGTTCGTGGCCAAAGAGCTCCGATTCGAGAAACTCTCGGCTGAGGCCGGCGCAATTCAGTTCGACGAAGGGGCCCTCGGCGCGTGGGCCGTGTTCATGTAGCCAGCGCGCGAGCACGCTCTTGCCTGCGCCGGTTTCACCTAACAGCAGGATAGAGGCTTCCGCTTTTGCATATTTGGTAGCGGTCTGCCGCATCTCGTTGATGGCTGCGCTCGTTCCGCAGAAAGGATCGAGCTCGCTGCGGTGGGCGAGGGCGGTGTGCGCGTGATGTGCGCTTCGGTGTCGCACATTGCTCGACGCGCGTTCGACGAGAAGCGCCAACGCCGGCAGCTCCACGGGCTTTGTGAGAAATTGCTCTGCGCCTTCCTTGATGGCGCGCACGGCAAGGTCGATGCTCGCGTTGCCGGTGAGGACGATGATCGGAATGTCGGCATCAATCCCTTTGAAGCGTTTGATCAGATCGATCGCGGTCCCGTCTGGAAGCGCGTAGTCTACGACGCAAACGTCAGGGGTCGCCGCACGAAAGCGCTTTTCTGCCTCTTCGCAGCTGCCGGCCTCTTCGAGCTGAATTTTCTTCAGCGCAAAGAACTTCTCGACGCTCTGTCTGAGCGCGGGATCGTCATCTACGAACAAGACTCTCATGTCTTCCTCAAGGGTAGCCGAACCGTGCTCACTGCACCTTTTTCATGGTTTTGTAGGGTGATCGCGCCTTGGTGGTCTTCGACGATCTTCTTCACAATCGACAAGCCGAGCCCCGTCCCTCCTGCGCGGCGCGTGAAAAACGGCTGAAATAGTTTTGCGGTGTCCGCTGGCTTCAAGCCCGGGCCGAAGTCGAAGATTTGGGTGACCGCTTCGTCTTGCTCGATGTGTGTCACCACGCTTACGCGGCTCCCACTCGGAGAGAACTGCACAGCGTTTTGGATCAAGTTCTGGAAGACCTGATGCAAGCGGTGCTCGCGCATGGGTATCATGAGCTCTTGTTCCGGGAGCGTGAGCTCGATCTCGACATTCGCGTCCTTTGCGAGTGTGAGACAAGCGCCTTTGGCGGCGCGTACGACACGGCACAGATCAGCCACCACCATGGGCTCGTTATGCGGCCGCGCAAAGTCGAGCAGGTCGTTCATGAGCTGGGTCAAACGGTCCGCGTTGTTGCGAATCGCAAGCAGATAGTCTTCATAGGGCGAGTTTTTGCCGAGCTCCATGCCAAGCCCGTCGAGTCCGGCGATAATGACGAACAAGGGGTTGCGCACCTCATGGGCGACGCCGCTCACTAGCGTCCCAATCGCCGCCATGTTTTCACTGCGTCGCAGCGAGTCCTGCAGCTTGGTGATCTTGCTCAGCTCGCTCGCCATCTCGTTGAACGCGCGACTGAGCTCTGCGACTTCATCACCCCCGCTCGCGTCGACGCGCACCGAGAAGTCTCCGGCTGCGACCTGCTTGGCTGCGTCCGCAAGGCGGCGCAGCGGCGCCGTTTGCCTTCGTGCAATGAGTAAGGAAACGATGAGCGCGACGAGCGTTGCCAGCCCCACCACCAAAAAAATCCGGTCGCGCATACGTTTCTGGACGGCGAGCGCGATGGTCAGCGGTTGATCGACCGCCACCACCCAGCGAAGCGAAGGGATGGCCGCGTAGGTGCGCAGAACCGGTTCAGCGTTTTCGTCGAGCTGACGTCGCGAGACCGCTGCGTCTTGCATGAACAAAGCGTCATTGCCTGGCCCTGGTTTGAGTGAGGATGGTCCCGCAATGCGCAAGCCGTCTTGGCTAAACAGGCCAATGCGATCTTCCGCACTGGCAAAACGGCGAAGCGACAACTCGGAGATGAGAACGCCAAGCGACGCCACGTCCGCTCGGGCAACGAGCATGCCTCCACTCCACGGGCGATCGAGCTCGAGGCACGCGGCGTCATGACAAGGAATGGTGCGAATGGCAGCGGGACCCAAGGCGCGGTGGTCTTTGAATGGCACACCAAGGTCCCCTGGGCCAATCACGTCGAGCAACTTCCCGGATTCATCATAGATGGCCAAGCTGTCTATGGCAGTAGCGCTCACCAGGGAACGTGCGACTTCTAGTTTTGCTCCGATGCTCAGCGTCTTGTCATCCAGGGAGCGGCTTATCGCGTTCAGCGCGGTGCGGCTCTGCGTGACTGTTTCATTCACCTTGCGTGCCATGGAGTCCGTCACACCAAGGTGAACTGTCTTGGTTTCGAGCTCGAGCGCCTCGCTCGCCTGATCGAGCAGGGCGAAGCCAAGCGCAGCAGACGCTAGCGCAGAGACCAGGGCAAAGCCCAAGGTCAACTTGAGCGCGAGTGGCGCGCGCGAAAACAGACGAAACACTGGGCTGAACTTTAGGCGCAGCGGGGCGAGGCGCAAGGTTTGTCGCACATCAGCCGCGGCATGTTAGTGTTCATGTAAGTGGCAGCCTTGCGACGTATGCTGATTGTGGAGAATGAGCCGGTGCTCGTGGTCATGCTCCAGAAGTTTTTCGTTGGACGCGGTTACGAGGTGACCGTCGCGAAAAGCTACGACGAATACCGCAAGCAGATGTCTGGTGTGTATGATGCCGCAATCATCGATTGTTCCCTGGTGGGCGCGTTGAACCAAGACGGCTTGCGCATCGTTCGTGAGCTGAAAGAGGCGCAAACGTCGCGGTTCACGCTGATGTTTACGGCGATCCAGGATCCCGAGATTCTACAGTTGGCCAGAGAGGCTGGCGCGCACCACGTGCTGATCAAACCCGTACCGCTCACGCATATCGAGCGCTTGATCGACGAACGAAAAGACAAATGATCTTGGTTGCCCTTCTCGTGCTGCTGCAGGCGGACGAGTTCACTTTGAGCCCAGACAAGAACGTCATTTTCAAAGATGACGCGTTCAAGATTGGCAGCGCCACACCTGAGCCCGCATTTCTTGCGACGCTGAGCCGATTTGCAACCTATCTACAAAAACGACCAGACCTGTGCATCGAGATTGGAGGGCACGCAGACAGCCGCGGACAACCGGATGCGAACTTTCGCCTCTCTCTGGCCCGAGCTGAAGCCGTGCGCAAAGTGCTCTTGGAGCAAAATGCGTTGTCTCCGGACTGCTTGGTCGTCAAAGGCTACGGCGCGTCGCGACCCCTGGACGCATCTGATACCGAGGCTGCGCGCGTGAGCAATCGCCGCGTCGAGGTGTTGATGCTCAGTCGACGCTCGAAGACACCCCTACATCGCGCCGCCGAGCTCTCGGCCGTCGTGCGCGACGTGAAGACCCAAGCGCCTTGGGAGATCGAGCAGAAAAAGGGTCACGAGCGGGATCCGTTGTTCGAGCTACATCGGGTCACCACAGCAAAGGGCGCGCGGGCAGAGGTCAGCTTTGCGGACGAGAGCAAACTTCAAATCGAAGAGAATGCGCTGGTCATTGTCTACGGTCCATCGAAAGAGGCGAGCGCTCCCAAAGCAGACGACGTGCGGCTCATGCGCGGCGCGCTGCTCGCAAAGTTGCAGTCCATGCGTGGCGACGAGCTGCGGGTGACGACCGAGAACACGCTCGTCACCATGAAGCCTGGTCGCACAAAGCTTGGCGTTGACGACAAACGCCGCGCGGTGCTGTCAGTGCACGCCGGTAAGAGCCTGGTGGCGTCAGAAGGTTCTGAAGTCGCCGTGCCGAGCGGTTTTGGGACCCAGGTAGAAATTGGGAAAGCACCGGAAGCACCACGGCCGTTGCCTGCTGCGCCAACCCTGCTTGCGCCATTGCAAGAGGGCGCGAAGCTCGATGCAAACAGCAAGCTCACCGTGCGTTTCGAGCCCACTACCAAGCGTACTCGCGTCGACATTGCGCGAGACGCGGCTATGAACGAGCTCGCAACCTCGCAAGTCGTGAGCGGTGACCAGGTCGCGCTCTTAGTGCAGCCTGGCCGTTATTTCCTGCAGCTCACCGCACTCGATGACCTCGATTTGGA
>JBIKMD010000335.1:0-5566 GCA_044359465.1 Myxococcota bacterium | reverse complement strand
CCTTCATGGGGCCGTTCGCAGCAGCCATGAGTGCCGCGTTCACTTCTTCGCGCGTGACTTTCTTGCTGACCACTGCGGTGAGGCACGTGAGCGAAACGTTCGGTGTTGGAACGCGGATCGACGTGCCATCGATCTTGCCTTTGAGCTCTGGGATCACGAGGCCAATCGCTTTGGCAGCACCGGTTGACGACGGAATCATGCTGAGTGCTGCTGCGCGCGCGCGCCGAAGATCTTTGTGCGGCAGGTCGAGCAAGTTCTGATCGTTCGTGTAGCTGTGCACCGTGACCATGTGGCCTTTGGTAATGGTCGCGAGCTCGTGCAGCACCTTGGTGATCGGCGCGAGGCAGTTGGTGGTGCAGGAGGCGTTGGACACGATGAAGTGCTTCGATGGATCGAAGGACGACGCGTTCACGCCAATCACGAAGGTCCCGTCGATGTCTTTTTCGCCCGGGGCGCTGATGATCACGCGTTTGGCGCCCGCATCAATGTGTTTACCGGCGCCGAGCTCTCGGCCGCGGAAGATACCGGTGCATTCGAGCACCACATCCACGCCGAGCTCTTTCCACGGCAGCTTGGCGGGATCTTTCTGCGCGAATTGTTTTACTCTTTTACCGCCGATGTTCAGGCCGCCTTCTTCAGCGCTCACCTTGTGTTCGAAGTGGCGATGCACAGAGTCGAACTCCAGCAAATGCGCGAGCGTCTTGGCATCGGTCAAATCGTTGATCGCCACGAGCTCAATTTCGCCCTTGGCAACGGCGGAATCAGCGCCAGTGAATAGCAAGCGGGTAACACAACGGCCAATGCGGCCAAAACCATTGATCGCGATCTTCAATGCCATGGAAACACTCCTGGAGGTGCGCGCGGTATAGCGCATCGTTGAATGGAATCAAGCGGCGCTTCGAACCCGCAGCGATGCGTTCCTCTATCCATGAATGGAAACAGAAGTGGCGCGTCCTAGTGTCACAAAGGAATCATTCCCAATGAAACGCGCACCCCTGATTGCTGCTATTGCTGTATTTTGTTTCGCATCTGCCGCTGCGGCGCAGCAGTACTACATCCGCCCAACGGACAGTAAACGCGACTTGGAACGGCGCATCTGGCAGCTCGAACGCGCTGTGCAGGAGCTGCAGAACAAAGTCTACCAGCTCGAAACCCAGCCGCCGCCGCCGGCAGCAGAACCGAAGAACTGGTTGTGCAAGGCCTCCGCGTTTGGCCAGTCGTTTAGCGCGTTTGGCGCAACCAAGGTCGAAGCGGGTGAAAAAGTGACTTCGGAGTGCCAAGCCAAAGGCAATGCGGAGATGCACTGCCGCCCCACGTGCACGAAGAACGAGTAATCGAGACTCGCAGCGTTTGCGTGAGATGTCAGGGCCTGATGGTTTGAGCTTTGCCGCGCTTAGAGCCTGAGGGCGTGCGCGTTATGCTTGGGAAAGCGCGCGCGAAGCGCGTGCGAGTTTAGAGCGGTTGCGCCGCAATGCACTCGTACATGAGACCTTGTTGCTCGGCGATCTCTTTACCTTGGGCTTTCCAGTCGGTTGCGTTGGCGCCAGAGGGAGCAGGAATGCCCGCGATGTCGCTGTAGATTGGGCTGCAGGTGGTCGAGTTTTCGCCAGTGCAGAGGCCGCCAGAGGGGCCGATAGCGCCGGTTTGTTGGTTCTCGACACCGCAAGGCTTCACACAACGGTCGGTCTTCAGGTCGCACATTCTGCCGCCACCGCAGTTATCGGTCGCACTGTAGCCGGTGGCTGGTGCACCCGTGACAGTGAGCGTGCACTGCGTGGTCGAGTTGTTGATGGCGGGCGTGACCTTGCTCGCACAAACGTTCGCTGGGATGTAGCTGTTCTTGTCCGTCACGTAGGTTGCGTAGCAGCTTTGGCCGGCTGGGCACGCCATGGTTTCAGAACCTGGCGTACAGGTGAAGTTACAAAAGCCGAAGGTCGGTTTGCCGACGGGCGAGCAGGTGGTTTGTGGGAAGCCGCAGCCTGGATCGATGCTCTTGCCGTCGCCAACCGCAGTTGCTGGGTCACACATCGAAGGCACGCAGAACAGCTTGTTGCTGGCGCTCACAGGCTTGCTCAGATCTTGCGGGATGCAGATGTGGGTGGCGTCGCAGTCGTCTTTGCCTTGGTTTGCTTGGTCTGCGAGGTTCTTCTTGCAGGGCGTCACGCAGCCGCAAACTGTGTTGCCGTCAGCATCGGTGTTGGTCAGCTTGAGGAGGCCAGCTTGGCAGTCATCGAGGCCGGCCTCTGCGCAGCATTCTTGGTCCGCGTTGCCGCAGGTTTCAGAGGTGGTTGGTGGCGGCTCTGGTTTGCCGTCGAAGTCTTCGGTCTCGGCATCGAACAAGTCTGGATCGTCCGACGCTTTGCAAGCCTCCACACAGCCTTCGAGCGCTTCGCCGCAAGCGGTGTTGCATTCCTTTTTCGCGGTGGCGTCGGTGATGGATTTGCAATCGTTCTTGCAGGTTTTGACGAACTTGCTGCAGCTGCTGGTCGAACCTTCGCACACTGCGGTTTTGTCGTCGTCCGTGGTGTTCGTGTTGCTGTTCGTTGGACCCGTCGTGCCTTGGGTGCTCGCGGGGGTATTGCTTGGTGGAACCGTCACATTACACGCGACCATCGACAGACAGAGCAACAAATTAAGACGATTCATGCGTACACCTCGCGGCAACAGGTCTCAAAATACATATGGCGCACATCGCCATAAAGGACGCGTGTCCTACATGTGGGACTGATGAGTCGTCAATGAAAACTTTTTAGGCTCTAAGCGGCTTTTGTATCGCGAGGCCACAGGACCAAGAAGCGGGTGCCATCAGTCTGCGTCGAGCTGACGGAGATGGTTGCGCCATGGGCTTTAACGATCTCTTTCACAATGAAGAGGCCGAGTCCGAGCCCACCACCGTGTTTGATTCCGCGATGAAAAGGCTCGAAAAGTCGTGGCAAATCCAGGACCGGAATGGGCTCGCCAGTGTTGTGCACTGTGAGCGCAACGTGGTCGCCGCTGCCGTCCAAATGGACGCTGACCGCCTCTTTTGAATTGCGGAGGGCGTTGCTCACGAGGTTGGAAATCACTTGCGCGACGCGGCCCTTATCCCAATTGCCGCCGCAATTGCCGCTGCACTGAACTGCGATCGTGCGGCCAGGAAAGACCAACTCGAGCTCGGAAACAGTACTGTGGCTGATGTCACCAAGGTCGCCGGCTTCGGGATTAACCGGGATCCCGCCGCCAAGGTGGCCTTGGGCAAAATCGCCAATGTCGTCAATCAACTTGCCCATGCGGGCGCCGCTGCTCGCTATGCGTGCAATGGTTCGCAAATGATGGGCTGGAATGTCTTCAGCCTCCATCAACAAGCGTGATGCCATGACGATTGATGATAGCGGGTTGCGCAAGTCGTGGGTGAGCACACCAATGAACAAATCTTTGGTGTGCTCACGTTCCTTGGCCAGCGCTGCAAGCGTCTTTGCCTCGGTGGCGGCATGGTCTTTGGCCCGGATGATCTCGCTTTGCTGCTTGATGCGTTCGCCGCGCAAGTAGAGCTCGACGAAGGCGCGAATCTTTGCGCGCAGGAGCGCAGGTTCAAAAGGCTTGGGAATAAAGTCGATGGCCCCAGCATCCATTCCGCGCTGAATCTCTTCAGCACGGTCGTAGATGGCGGACATGAAGACAATGGGCACCTGCGCGCTTCGCGGCTGGGCTCGCAAACGACGTGTGGTCTCGTAGCCGTCGATGCCCGGCAATTGGACGTCCATGAGAATAGCGGCGAAGTCCTCGGTGGCAGCAAGCGCGAGCGCCTCTTCCCCTGACGAGGCACACACCAAGCTATGGCCTAGCGGCTCGAGCACCGTTATCAGCAGCGCCATGTTGAGGCGGGTGTCCTCGACGAGGAGCAGGCTGACGGGGCTTGGCGCAGGTTCGTTCACTGGTCTCCAAGATGAGCACGTTTTTGTAACCCGGCAACAACTGAGAGGATTTGATTGACGATGGGGGCGCCATTTGACTATCGCGCGCCGCGTGAGTCGACTGACGATATTGAGTGATGCCCCTGTGGAACGAGCGCCGCTCGCGCCAGTCCTCGCTACGCGCAAGCTGTACATGCACACCTTCGGGTGTCAAATGAACGAGCATGACACCACGCGGATGAGCGAGATTCTCGCGCGGAAGGGGTTTGCGCGGACCGAAGATGCCGAAGCGGCGGATTTAGTTGTGGTCAACACCTGCAGCGTGCGTGAGCATGCGGTGCAAAAAGCGCTGAGTGAGCTCGGTCGTTTGCGTCAGCACAAGCATACGCGAGGAACGCGTATTGCTGTCACTGGCTGCGTTGCGCAGCAAGAGGGTGACTCGCTGATCAAAAAGTACCCAGAGATCGATCTTGTGCTCGGACCGGACAATATCTTCCAAGTGGGTGAGCTCGTCGATCGCGTCTTCGAAGGCGAGCGTTTGGTTTACGCCGAGCTCGATGAAACGCCGGGTTTTCAGTTCCTCACGACGGATGCTGAGTCTGGGATTCGTCAGCGGCGCGTGGGCGCGTTCGTCACGGTTCAAAAAGGTTGCGACAAGCATTGCAGCTACTGCATCGTCCCCATTGTTCGGGGCGCTGAGGTCAGTCGGCCGCTCGAAGAAGTGGTGGCGGAAGTCGCTGGTTTGGTCGCAAGTGGTACGCGTGATGTCACGTTGCTTGGCCAGAACATCGATGCCTACAGAGACCCGCAGAATCGCCGTTTTGACACCTTGCTCCGCGCGGTAGGCGCCATTGATGGGCTGCTGCGTTTGCGTTTCACCACCTCGCATCCCAATGACTTCTCGCCGCTCATGGCGCAGGCCATGGCCGAGGTGCCAACCATTTGTGAACATTTGCATCTGCCTGCGCAGTCTGGCGCCGATGGCATTCTCAAGCGGATGTTCCGTGGTTACACGCGGGCGCGTTATCTCGAGAAAATCGCCATGGTCCGCGCGTTGATTCCAGATGTACGCCTGACCACGGATCTGATTGTCGGCTTCCCTGGCGAGACCGAGGAAGATTTTGCGCAAACGCTAGAGCTCGTGCAGCTCGCGCAGTTCGATGCGGCCTATGTGTTCGCGTACTCAGTGCGTCCAAAGACGCCTGCCGCGCCCTGGCCTGATGACGTTCCAGAGGCCACCAAACGTGAGCGCCTGCATCGCTTGAATGATGCGCTAGGCGTGCTGGCGGTGGAGCGCGCAAAGCGTTTCGTCGGCAGGGTGCAGGAGGTGATGGTCGAAGGACCTTCGCGCACCAATGCCAAGATCCTGAGCGCGCGTAACCGTCACAACCATGTGGTGCTCTTCGATCCCAACGAGCAGGTCATTGAGCCAGGTTCAATGGTCAACGTCGAGATTACCAGCGAAGATACCGGCTACTCTCTGCGCGCGAAGTTGGTCTCACCCTCGCGGCAGTGAAACTTGACCCGCCGCCCCGCGCGGCGCACCTTCTTTAGGTGAGCAGCACACCCACGTATATTCGAATGGAAGTCGTCGGCCTGGCCCTCGATAGCAGTACCAATTCGCCGATTGTGCTGCTGCGCGAGGCGGGGGGGGAGCGGCTGCTTCCGATTTG
>JBIKMD010000334.1:0-5571 GCA_044359465.1 Myxococcota bacterium | reverse complement strand
CCAAGGGCGAAAGTGACGGTGCGCCGGAGACCAGATTGGCGCCAGGATCTCCCGTGAGCGCGATCTTCACGATCCAAAGCACAGGGTAGAGGACGACGGCGGTCGCTAGGACCAGGACGACGTGCAATAGAATGATGTGTTTACGCACGGCTCACGCGATCCTTGAGCCAAATGAAGCCCTGCAGCACGACAAAAATCGCAGCACAATACGCCGCCGCATACCCATAGCGTGCGCCGCGCGTGAACGCCCAGTGGTACGCCTCCGTAATGAGGATGTCGGTTTGGCCACGCGGCTCACCGCCCGAGACCAGCGCGATGATGTTGAACATGTTGAAGGTCCAAAGCGCGGACAACACCATGGCCGGGGCGATAGAGGGTGCGATGCTCGGTAGTGTCAGATAGCGAAAGCGCTGCCATGACGTGGCGCCATCCAGTCTCATCGCTTCGACGAGATTCTTATCTATGCTTTGCAGCGCGCCAAGCGTGACCACCATGACAAATGGGAATGCGAGCCATGAGTTCGCGATCAGATTGGCTGTGAACGAGGGCACAAAAGACGCAAACCAATCGACGCGTGTAAGCCCGAGGCTTTGCAGCAGGGTGTTGATGGCGCCCAGCTCGAAATTGAACAAGTTGTGAAAGACGAGCGCAGAGATGTAGTTCGGAATCGCCCACGGCAAAATGAGGATCGCGCGAAACCAGCGTTTCAGCCTGACCCGCGGGTGATCGAGCAATAGCGCGAGCGACACCCCAATGACTAGGTGGACGCCAATGTTTAGTGCCGTCCATGCGATGGTGACGAGCAAGGTCGAGTAGAAGGCGCCTTGGCTGAGAAGGCCAATGAAGTTACCTACGCCCACCCAAGTAAAGACGCCTGCCTCGTGAGAGAAGAACGCGAGTCCCGCGCCGACAAAAAATGGCAGAAGTAAAAACGCGCTGACGAACAAGGCAGTGGGCCCGAGCAACACGGCGATTGTCCGAGCCTGGGCTGGCCGTTCGATGTGCGCGAGCTTACGCCGTGCGAAGCGACGCACGATGAACACGAACAACGCGCCCAAGGCTAGAACATCGAGCCAAAGCGGTGCTGGCGTGTCCGGTAGCATCAAACGATCGAACGCCCGCGTCACGTCTTTGGCCGCGTCTTCGAGCGGACGATCGGTGTTGACCGTGAAGCTCAGCATGTCCTTGAGCGGAATCCATGACGAGCCCATGGCGCGTGTTGCCGGCATGGGCACAGCCGACTGCATTTGATCGAAGAACGGGCCGAGCGTCTGCGCGTCTTCAGCGCTGAGCAAGTCTCGGCAGCGTAGGAGGGCAGGGAGTTGACGCGCCTCTTCGCTGCGCGCACGGCAATGTTTCTCGCTCTGTAGCGCGAGCGCGAGCGCGTGGGCCGCTTCTGCGTGAGGTCCTTTGCTGACGAACAAACCGTCGATGGTCGCAAATGGTTTGGGCGTGCGCATGACACCGTCGATTCGCACGGGCGGCAGTGTTTGCACGCGCGTCATGGCGACGTCTTTGCCTAAATCGGAGAGCAGCCACGGCCCGTCTACGAGCGCCGCGATTTTGCTGGCCTTGAATTGTGAAACGAGCTGCGTGTGATCCAAACCGCGGCTAACGAAACGCGTCTTAGGTGAGGTTGCTGCGCGCAGCCAGGCAAAACTTTGCAGTGCCTCGCGCGATCCAATGTGCAGTGCGTCGCCATCAAAAAGCGTCGGTGCAACAGCGAAGAAAAACGCTGCGTGAAAATAGAAGCTCGTCGTATCGTAGCCCACCGCAAAGCCGCCCGGCGGCGCTTCGAGCGCATCCAAGCTGGTGACGTCGATGGGCGCCAGTGCCTTGTTGCGAATGAGCGCCAAGGTTTTGAGCGCGTAGGGATGTCCGTAGAGTGCGCCGTGTGTACGCATGGCGTCCTGGGCGACGGGCATGTCCGAACCGTCGACGGTCACCGGGTCCAGGAAGCGCCACCAGGCTTCGAGTCGCTCATGCGGCGCGACAAAGAGGTCTGGCCCCACCCCCGCGCTGAGCGCTTGCATGAGCTTAGACTGAAAGCTGTCGTAAGGAATCTGCGTGACGATGATGCTCGGATCGTGTTCAGAGACCGCGCGCGCAAGGACGCTGGCCTCCGCCTCGCGGTAGGCATGCCAGACCCGCAGTGGCTCTGGGTCTGCCGCAAGGAGGAGACAAAGAAGAATCACGCAGCGATTTCAGCGAGGCCGTCTTTGAGGACGATGGCGTTGTCATGCGCCGTTCGAACGGTGAAGCCAATGGTACGCTTGTCCGCGTTGCTATCGATTTGCCCTGCGGTGATGGTCAACGTTTGGCCCATGAGCACGGGCTTCGCAAAACGTACTTTGAGGCGCTTTAGTTTGCTCGGATCACCGCCGCAAAGCTGGTTGATGATCGCCTTTTGGCAAAACGCCATCGTACACAGACCGTGCAAAATAATGCCCGGCAGTCCGGCTTTCGCCGCGACCTCTGGGTTCTTATGAATGGGGTTGTGGTCGCCCGACGCGTCCGCATAACGCAGCGACTGGTCAGCGGCCACCGTTTCGTTCACCGAAAAGAGCGGCGTTGGTTCGGTGGCGGCAGCGGGCGCGGGCTTCGCTTCGCTTTTGCCTTCCGCCGGTTTCTCCGCGCGAATGAACATGGTGGACGTGGTTTCAATGACTGTGGCGCCGGTCGCTTCATCCGTGGTGATGAGGGCGAGCTCAATCACTTCGCCCGAGCTTTTTTGCTCCTGTTTGGCAATGTGCGCACTCGTCTTGTAGCGCGCACCTGGCACGATGGGGCCAAAAAAGCGCATGTCGTGTTCGCCGTGTAGCAGGCGCAAAAAGCGCTTCGGGTCGCCAATGACCTCGGGATCCTTGACCGATTCCATGAGCGCGGGCATCTCGAGAAACACGCCAAACATGGGCGGGCCCACTTTGCCATCCGTGTAACGCGCGTTGTCATCGTTCGTGGCGCGCGCGTAGGCGAGCGTTTCGTTTTGTGTCACTGAGTGCGAGGTCGACCAGCTTTTTTTGCTATTCACGGGCGCAGCCTGTAGCCAAAAAACACTGAGCCCCGCAAGGAGTCATCGTGATCGCAGCCGCCCTCATCAGCCTCTTCGTCGCCCAAGACTACATGAAGATGATGAAGCCCTACGAAGAGACCCCAGCTGACCTGGCGGTGGTGAAGCAGTTGGTCGCGCTCGATCAAGCGCTCGGAGCGCAAAACAACGAGCAGGTTGCCAGCGAGCTAGGGAAGTTGCGCGCGATGAAGCCGAGCAAGAACCTCCAGGCGCTGATGAAGAGCAAAGACCCCATGCGGCGCGCGTTGACCGTGCTTGGCCTGCGCATGCTCCCGGTCAAACGTGTGTGGGAGGATTTGCGCTACATGCTCATGGACAGCGATCCTCAGGTTCGGCGCCAAGTGATGATTTATGCGCAGACCCTGCCGCAAGGCATTGAGGTCGAGGCGCTTCAAATGTCGCTCGCTGACTCCGAGCCTATGGTGCGGCAGGCAGCCATTGGCGCCATTCTGAAAACCTCCAAGCGCAAGGCGCAAAGCAAAGAGCTCTTCAAGTCGCGGCTCGACCAAGAAAAGGACCCGAATGTCATGCGGACGCTCAAATCCGCGCTCATGGTTCTTGACGATTGAGCACATTTTCTCTCGAACCTCGTGCGCTGCCGCCGCGGCCCCACTATGGCCCGTGGCTGATGGCGCTTGCGTTCGTGCTGCGTAGGCTCACGGTGCTAACGGCGATCATTGCCATGTGGCAGCGAGGGCTGCTGCGCCGCGTGCACGGAACCGAGTGGCGTCTTGAAGGACGTTGCCAATCATGCGGCCGTTGTTGTGAAAACCTGCTGCTCCCGCTCGGTTCGCGATCGAGCGCGCGCGCCGTCGTTTGGATTCGGCGTTTTTGGCATGAGGCGGTCAACGATTTCTATCCCAAGCCACTCGTGCTCGAGTCCGATGAGGGCGCGCTACAACCGTATGGCTGCCGAAATTTCACGGCTGATCGCAAGTGCTCGCGTTACGCACTTCGCCCTTTCGTTTGTCGCGCTTATCCTGCGCTTGCGTTGCTCGATCGGCCGCAGCCGCGCGCCCATTGCGGGTACAAGGTACGTCTCCCGGTGGTGCCATGAAGCTGGTGCTGACGGATGGACGGAGGACGCTCGCACCGATCGCGCTTGCGGAGAATGACCCGATAGAGCGCGCCTATCAGGTGATGCAGGAACGCTACGGGCTAGAACGCTTTCAAGCGAACTTTGTCGCGGTTCGCGCGAGTGGCAAAATCGTGTTTCGCGTGAGTCCCGAGATTTCGCGTGAGTGGTTACGCGTGCCGGTACCGCCGCGCGGAGAGGCCAAAGCGGACATCCTCGCTTGCGCTCGCGCACTCGGCTTTGTGCTGGCCGGTGTGACGACGCCAAAGCTTCCCGAGCGTTATAGCGATCGCTTTGATGCCTGGCTGGCCGGCGGCAATGCTGCAGGAATGGATTTTCTCGCGCGTAAAGCTGCAGAGCGGCGAGACCCAGAGCTCGTGCTGCGCGGCGCCAAAAGTGTGATTGCGCTCGCCACGACGTATTCGCCCGACGATGCGAGCGATTCGCGTGCGCGGATTGCGCGGTATGCGCAGAGCCGTGACTACCACGATGTGATCGAGCGCCGACTCAAAGTGCTCGCCAGCTTCATCGAGCGTGAGCATCAAACGCGTTGTTATCTGTCAGTGGACACCGGCCCGGTGCTCGAACGGGCGTATGCTGAGCGCGCAGGTCTTGGTTGGATCGGGAAGAACGGCGTGCTCATCTCGCGCTCGCATGGCTCGTATTTGTTTCTCAGTACTGTTTGGACACAACTCGAGCTCACGCCCGATGCACCTCATGTTGAACATTGTGGGTCGTGCGACGCCTGCATGACGGGTTGTCCAACAGGGGCGATCACTGCGCCGGGTTTGGTTGATGCGCGTGCCTGCATTTCCTATTGGACCATCGAGCACAAAGGCGAGCTCGACGCGGCGCCGCCTCAGCACGGTTGGCTGTTTGGTTGTGACGTTTGCCAGGAAGTGTGTCCGTGGAATCGCTTCTCCACGCAGCCGACGGTCGATGAGCTGGCGCAGAAAAAGCAGTTTCTCGGCCCACCCGAAGCCTGGACAGACGACACCTACATCTCCGCTTCCATCGCACAATCGCCGCTGCGCCGAGCCGAAGCGAGCGGGCTCAAACGCAATGCCAAACGGCTCAAAGTTCTACCTTGAACGCGCGCGTTCCACTTGTGGTGCGCCAGTGATTCACTAGTGTTTCTGCGGATCCAAATCACACGCGACGAGCGAAGATGGCTAGGTGAGCACACACATCAAACTGATCGAAGTTCTTCGTGAATCGCCCATCAACATCGTGCACGCCGCCGAAAAGCTAGGCGTGAGCACGCGCACTTTGGTGCGACTCGTGCGGCGAACGACCGGCATGACCTTCCTTCAATTGAAGGATCAGATTCGGCTCGAAGAGGCCAAGCGGCGCATCGCTGAGGGGACGCCGATTCTGACGGTTGCCCTGGCACTTGGGTTCTCATCAACGCAGGCCTTCACGACTT
>JBIKMD010000333.1:0-5575 GCA_044359465.1 Myxococcota bacterium | reverse complement strand
CGAGCTGCGCGTCGTCTTGGTTTTGCAGGTCGATCCAGCGGAAGACCCCTGGCGGCGGCCTGCCGACGTGTTCCGTGCCCTCGAACACTTCGACCTTGGATCCCGAAAGCTCAACGACGCGAAACATGCTTCCGTGAATATACGTAGAGCGACGGAAACAACAACAATGTGAGCGCGCTCGCGCTGAGCAGGCCCCCAATGACCACCGTGGCTAGCGGACGCTGCACCTCGCTGCCTGGCGCAGTAGAGAGCGCCATAGGAACAAAGCCGAGCGCTGCCACGGCTGCAGTCATGAGCACCGGTCTCAGACGAAGCTCCGCAGCGTGTCGCATAGCGTCGACAACCGAACGGCCTTCTTGTTCCAACTGCCTGGTGAAAGACACGAGCACGAGCCCATTCAAGACGGACACGCCAAACAAAGCAATGAACCCAACGCCTGCCGAAATACTGAATGGAATGCCTCGCGCCGCGAGCGCAACGGCACCGCCAATCGCGGCGAAAGGCACGTTGACAAAGATCAGCAGCGCCGCGCGCATGGAGCGAAAGGCAAGCCACAAGAGAGCAAGAATGCAGCCCAGTGCCACCGGAATGACGACGAGCAACCGCGCTCTGGCAGCCTCGTAGTGCGCAAATTGCCCTCCCCAGTCGATACGATACCCTTCCGGCACTTTCACGGCCCGCGCGACCGCAGCTTGCGCGGCACGAACCACTCCCACAGTATCTGTTTGCGCATTGAGCTCCACAATCAGGCGACGAGACAGTTGGTCGCGGTTGATCAAGGCGGGGCCAGGTGTGCGCTGAATTGTCGCTACGTCGCCAAGTGGCACCATCTGCCCCGTCGTCGATTTGAGCGGTAACGAGAGCATCTCTCGCAAGGGGTCTCGCATCGCGAGCTTTAGCGTGAGCTCGAAGCGACGATCGGCTTCCAGCACGTCGCCACTGTGGTGCCCAACGGCAATCGTTTCGACGAGCTGATTGACGTCCGCGACGCGCAAACCGTAACGCGCGAGCTTGGCGCGATCGGGGACCACATCGAGATAAGAGAGATCAATCCCCTGCTCCATGCGCACTTCCATCGCGCCCTCCACACCTTCGAGAGCGCGTGACACTTCTCTTCCGAGGCGGCGTAAGACAGCGAGGTCGGGACCATAGATCTGCGCGGCAATATCCGAGCGCACACCCGCCATGAGCTCATTCGTCCGCATCTGGATTGGTTGCGAGATGGAGATTGCAATTTCGGGCGTCGCCTCTTCGAGAACCTGCGACACTTGCGCCGCTAGCATCGACTTCGTTAGGCCATCACGCCACTCGCGTCGGTCTTTGAGCTTCAAGTAGACGTCTGTCTGTTCGATCCCCATTGGATCGAACGCGAGCTCCGGGGAGCCAGTCTTGCTCACCACGTGCTCGATTTCAGGAATCGTCAGTAACGCCTCCTGCATGCGTTTGTCGGTCGCGATCGATTCGCTGAGCGAAACACCAGGCAGGCGCCGCGCTTCTACGAGCAAGTCGCCTTCGTCGAGCGAAGGAATGAACTCTGCGCCAAGCGTCAGAAAACACCCAGCGCCTAGCATCAGCGCGAGGAAACCCACTCCCATCGTGACACGTGTGTGCGCCAGTGTCCGATCGAGCAGGGGCACGTAGCGTTTGCGCAACCAACCAAACAGACGCGTTTCATGAATGCCACTGGGTTTGAGCCAAGCCGCGCATAAGACGGGAACAATGGTCAGCGAGCACACCACAGCACCTGCAAGCGCAAGCAACACCGTGGTCGCCATGGGATGAAACAGTTTTCCTTCGATGCCAGAGAGCGCGAGAATCGGCAGGTAGACAATGGCGATCACCGCCTCGCCAAAGATGCTCGCCGCACGTACTTCCACCGTGGCATCAGCAACGACGCGTGTACGGTCTCCCCCTGGATGCAGGCTCAATTGCCGAAGGGAGTTTTCCACGATGATCACGGCGCCATCAACGATGAGCCCAAAGTCGATGGCGCCGAGGCTCATCAAGTTTCCGCTGAGCCCGAGCGCACGCATGGCAATGACAGCAAGACTCATTGCCAGGGGAATCGTCAGCGCCACGATCAAACCTGCCCGCAAATCACCAAGGAGAACGAGCAATACGAAAATGACGAGCAGCGCACCCTCGGCCAAATTCGTGAGCACGGTCGTCACGGTGCGGTCCACCAGCGCCGAGCGGTCGTAGAAGGGTTCAATGGACATGCCTTTGGGCAGCGTTGGCGCAAGCGCGTCGAGCTTGGCTTTAATCGCTTGCGTCACGACGCGCGCGTTCTCACCGCGCAGCATGAGTGCAGTGCCAACCACCACCTCGCCCTTCCCATCCATCGACGCGGCGCCGCGCCTCAGCCTGGGACCAAACTGCACTTTGCCAATCGTGGAAACCGTAATCGGCACACCCTCTTTGGTGCTGCCTACGACGACGGATTCTAGATCCTGGAGGCTGCGTACGAGCCCCTTGCTACTGATCAGAATCTGCTCGCGGTTGTGCTCGACGTAACCGCCGCCGGCGCTGTCATTCGACGCTTCAAGCGCTTCGATCACTTCGCGCACGCTGAGTCCAGACGATTGGAGCCGGCTCGGATCGAGAACGATTTGGTATTGTTTGTCTTCACCGCCAAAGCTCAACGTTTCCACGACACCCGGAACGCTGCGCAGTACCGGCGAAATGTACCAGTCTAGCGTTTCCTCGAGCGCCATGAGCGACTGTCCATCACCACGCAAAACGAATTGGTAAATCTCACCAAGCGCGGTTGATATCGGCCCCATCTCCGGACGCCCAAAGGCAGCAGGGATACGCTCCTGCGCTTCGCCCATGCGCTCCTGGACCATCTGCCGCGCAAAATAGATATCCGTGTCGTCCTGAAACACAATTGTGACGAGCGAGATGCCGTACTTAGAGAGCGAGCGAATCTCGCTCACCTTTGGCAAGCCCGACATGGCACGCTCGACGGGCACCGAAACGTATTGTTCGACTTCGAGCGGCGTCAGCGCTGGTGCCGAAGTGACGATCTGCACCTGTACGTTGGTCACATCAGGTACGACGTCGAACGATAATTTTCGCGCCGAATCGAGGCCCAGCAGCAAGGTCGCAGCCGCCAGCGCCATCGCGATCGCGGGATTGCGCAGGCACGCAGTGGTGAGCCGTGCGATCATTCGTCTTCTCCGAAAGTCGCTTTGAGCAAGAGGCTCTTCAACGTGAAAGCGCCCTCGACCACCACTTGTTCGCCTTCTCGAAGCCCCGCAGTGACCTCTTGGTAACCTTCGGCGGATCGCCCAAGCGTGACTTCGTGCACCGCGAACTCGCGATCAGCTTCGAGCACGAAGACAATCTTTTTGCCGTGGGTTTCAACGACGGCGCCCACGGGAACCGCGAGCCTCGCGGAAGTACTGCCTCCACTCATGCCAATGCGAGCGCTACCGAAGAGCCCAACCTTGAGCATGTCACGTTGGTTATCGATCCGAATACGAGCCAGAACCGTGCGAGCAATGGGATCGACAGCAGACGCGATGCTTTCGACCGTGCCAACGAACACATCGCTAGGATACGCATTGAGACGCACTTCTGCCTTGGCGTTCGCAGACACTAGCTCGACGTCTTTCTCGAAAACGCGGGCCACGAAGTAGGGCCTTTCCAAGCTCGCGATCTCTGCGAGCGTCCTATCGGCTGCCACGTTTTCACCGCGCACCGCGCTGCGAACGAGTACCCTGCCAGCGATGGGTGCGGTCACATACGCCAACGCGGCATCCTCTGCCTGACCTTGGCCAAATGCCGAGAGAATCTGTTTGGCGGAGAGCGCGTCGGCTTCGGTGGTTGCGAGCTCCGATTTTGCCGCCTCCACTTCTTGGCCACTGGCGAGGCCTTTTTCCGTGAGGCTCCCTAGCCGTTCAAAGTTCCTGCGCGCGGCCACTGCTCGCGCTTGCGCCGACGTGAGCGCCGCCCGACTCCGAGCAAGCTCTGCCGACTCGAGGACTACGAGCACATCACCCGCTTTGACGCGTTCGTTCTCGCGAAAACGCACATCAATGATACGGCCAGCCATACGCGCCGTCACGATGGCGCGCGCATCCGGGTCCGCAATCACTTCGCCGGTGAGATCCAAGGTGGCTGCGAGCGCTCTTAGTGCCACCTTCTCCGTCCGAACTTTGGCTTTTTTTGCCACCGTTTCCGAAAGCGTCACACGATTCGGCAGCATCTCGTGCTCATCCTTGTCTTCGTGCGTGTCGTCATGCGCATGCGCACCCTCATGCGCCGCCACTGGTCCTGGCGCGACGGTCTTGTTGCAAGCGATCAGCAAAACCAAACACAATCGTTTCATGGGAGCACCTGGTCGACAGGAAGGGCAGCGGCACGCGCCAAAACAAGCCGCGCGTCATAGACAGCATAACGCGCGTCGATCTCTCGGTTCATGGCTTCAATCAGTGAGCGCAAAGACGCGAGCCCTTCACGTACGTTGAATTGATTGGCCGCGAGCGCGTCGACCACCGCGAGCACGTGCTCACGCGAGCGATCGTCTTTGAACAACGTTGCTTGATGCTCACGCGTGCGAAGCAAGAACACGGCACGCTCCACTTCAGCGCGAACTTCACGCTGCCGAGCATCGGCAAGCGCCTGCAGCTCACGCGCCCTTGCGCCGGCCGCGTCGATCTCGCCGCGGCGCGAAGGTCCAAGCGGACTGGGAAAAAACAGAGGCAGCGCAAGACCGGCGCCTATGACGCGCTCGCCAAAACCGTCCGACTGTAGAAATGCAGACACGGTAACACTAGGCGCGCGCTCTCGCTCGAGCTGCGTTTTGAGTGCCAGTTGCGCATCTGCCTCTGCACTGAGAGCGCCGAGATCTTGGCGCGCCGCAAGCGCATGTTCGAGCCAGGCCCGGTCCGTTAGCGCGGGAAGCCGGTCCAAGGAGAACACAACCTCGCTGCTCGTATAAACCTTGAGCTCGGCGCTTCGGGATTGCTCGTGTAGCAGCGCTTCGTCCGCCTCAAAGGCAATACGGGAAGCCTCAGCGACGAGCAGTGATGCATCCACTGAAGAGATGAGCGCTGACTTACGCCGTTCTTCCGCGATCCGGGCCAAACGTTCAGCAGCGACTCGAAGTGTGCTTCCGTGTGCATTGCGCTCGCGAGCAGCAACGAGCGCTAGCGCCGCGCGCACGCCTTCGAGCGCGACAGTGAGCTCGGTAAAGGCCGTGCGCTGGAGCTGCGCGCGAGCCTGCGCGTCAACCACCACAAGACGCGTCGCGCGTTGGCCCGCAATCTCAATACGCTGACTCAGCGACAGGTAGAAGTTGAGCACTGGGGCTCCGCCGCTCCACAAACGCCGCTCCGCCATGGAGAACGAAAGCTCTGGATGGCTGGGAAGCAAGGTCGACGCGCTGACGCGTGCGCCAGAAAGTGCCGAGAGTTTTTCACGCTCGGCGAGAATCAATGGGTGCGATTCCACCACACACGCCGCAAGCGCACGAGGCGAAGTGTCACAGGCCGCTGCGGGAATCGCAGCGAGCAAAACGAGAACGAACATGACCGACTCCGATCACGAAATGTTTTTGGAAGTTGATGAG
>JBIKMD010000331.1:0-5601 GCA_044359465.1 Myxococcota bacterium | reverse complement strand
GCAGATCTCCAGTCTTGAGCAACAGCACGTGACTCGCTTCATGGGCAATCAACAAGTCTGCGAGCTTAGTGAGGGGCGTCGCGTGCACCTCTAGGAAAGGCCACTGCAGGTCTCGCTCTTTCAAAGCCTGCTCGTCTTCGGCAAACAACAACAAGACGCGCGTATTCCTGCTGCGCAGCGCGGCCGCGCCCAGCGAAGCGCGCGTCGCTTCTCGAGCATTGGCATCGCCGGAGCCTACGCACACAACAAGAAGACAGACGGGTTGCGCGTGCGCGATCATGGTCTGCCATATGTCAGCACGCGAACGTTCCAAATGCACAATATGACTAAAATCCTCAGGCGCGTTCGGTACGTACGGACCATGCGTCGTAGGAAACACCGTGTTCAACCAACGCTGAGACACGAAGCCGCCAACGGCAGACGAAGACAAGGCGCGCGCCACTGCAGCGCCGTCGCGCGGAGCCTCGCTGGCAGCACAAAGCGACGGATCGGCGATCACACACGCACCAGCAGAGAGTATTTCCAATGACAGAAGAAACGCATCAACATCGGGGTGCGTTTCTACATCAGGCCAAGCTGCAACCCTGTCGTGAATGCGCAACGCTTTTAAGCGCGCCACGTTCATCAACAACAGACTTCCGCCTACACACGCAACAGTGCGAGCGATGGCACTCACCGGTGACGGCTGGCCCGGCCACAACATGCCGCTCACAGGGGCCAGACCGAGTGGACTAGCCCCTTCATTTCCACACACAGCCCAGCTGCGACCCGCTAGGCGTGTACAGGTATCGCGTACATGGTCGGCAAAGTGCCACGGCAGGACTACAGACGCGGTGCTCACTATCACGATCGCTTCGTCGCAGCCCGCTAGCTCCCGCGCGAGCCAATCACGCAAACGCAGGTGCGGGTAGCGCTGTACTTTCAGGCTTGGTCGCAGCTCCTTTTGCCCGGGCGCGGCGTCTTCATTTCGCGAGCGTCCCAAGACGATGTGCAATATCGGGGAAGCCATCAGACACGCGACTCGTGGTAGCGGTTGAAGCCAACGACTTTGATTGCTGCAGCGGTGACAAACTCGCCACGCTGCGGCGGAATTGGAGTGACAAATGCGCGTGCAGCAAAAAAATCATCACACACGGCGCGCTTGAGCTCATCGCTCATTCCGGTCTGGTCACCAAGTGCTTGCAGCGCGAAGGCTTCGCCGCGTTCACCAAAGTATTTGTACGAGAGCACTAAAAAATTGCGCGCTCGATAGTAGGTTTCCAACGACCTAAGGTCGTCGCGAATGGGACCATCACTAAAACGGCAACACACAGCACGAGGCTCGTACACAATCGTTCGTCCGGCCAAACGCAAGCGCCAACACAAGTCGACATCCTCGTTCTCCGAGAAAAGCACCGGATCGAAGCCGCCAACTGCTTTAAACGCCGCGGCGTCCACGAGACAACAATGGGTGGTTGCCCAGGGTGTCTCGTGAGAGTGTGCGTCGTATTCTTTAGGATGTTCGTCCGGCCAGAGTTTGGCTTCCACCAATGCGGCATCACTGGCATCATACGTGGCAATGAGCGCGTCGAGACACCCCGCTTTGGGATATGCATCGGCGCGCATCAACAAGAACGCATCCCTTGGCTGAACGCAATCGATCAAACAGTTGATCGCCTCTCCAAAACCCAGCCGAGACCGGTCGCGGCGCTGAGTCCAGTCCACCACGGTGACATTCGGCAGATTGTGGCTAGCGAGCAGCGGCGTGACTGACTCGTAATTCAACACATGCAGACGCAGTGAGCGATCTTGCTTTTGGAGCTGTGGAATCAAGAACGTTGTGATGAACGCGACTTGTCCTGGAGCATACACACAAATGACATCGAGGGGGTCTGGCCTTGCAGCAAGCGCCGTAGATCGCTCCACGTTAGTCGTCGGAGAAAACTCGCCGGTTCGGCGCAGACTCGTAAGCGACTCTCCGCTTCCCAAAGGTGCGGTGCGCGGTGGTTGGGCGACAAAATGGACGAGGGGGTTGATCCCGTCTCGTACGAGCTCCGGATAGAGAATCAGATACTGTTCGGTATTGAAATCCGCCGACGGCCGGTGCCCAAGGAACCCACCAATGTCGAGGAAATGCTCGAGTGGGGACCCCATACCTTCGAGGTCGTAGGCGCGCAGGTAGTGACCCGTATCGAAATCCGGATGCGGGCGTCGGCCCTCACGCCAGCCGTGGCGCAGGTAGTGCAGCAAGGGGGGAAACGCGCCCGCTGCCAGATCTGCGTGCGCAGCGCAGTAGTAAGACGGATCGAAAAGGGGATTAGGACGACGACCTTCGCGCTCGCCGTAGCGGATGTAATGCAGCAAAGCATTCATGTTGGCCTGCGCCACATCCTCGTACTCAGTGAGATAGTGGATTGGATCAAAAAGCGGGTTCGGACGTAGTCCGCAGCGTTCGCCGACCTCGAAAAAGTGCCTGATTAAGTCAGCATTTGGCGGCAACTGACTCTGCCTTGCGTAGTAGACCATATCGAAAAGCCCACTACGCCGCACGAGCTCCAAGTCGTCGCTAGAGGGCGGGCTCAGGGTTCGCACTGGACGCGACGCAAAAGCCAGCCTTCTTCTGTCTGCTGCAGCGCGCGCCTCAATCACGCGCTGGCGTTTCATCTTTCGTTCCGCCAACGTGAGCTGCGCGCGCAAACCAGCGACAAGACGCTCTGCTTGCTCGGCCTTGCTCGCTGCAACGCGAGCACGCTCAGTCAATGCATCGTGTTGTCCTTGCGCCGCATCGGCACGGGTGCGTTCCCATTTGAGACCGTCCTGAGCAGCTCTCAGCGCAGCTTGTGCGTCGTTTGCGACGACCTGCGCTTTGCGTTCGCGCATGCTTGCGGCCCAAGGCGCACCCACCTGCCAAAATAGAGTTCTCGCATCGACAAGGTCTGAGCCGCGCAATGAGAAAAGATGGTCTAGCAGTCCGCGAGAACGGCCATGTCCAAGCGAGCAGAGCCCAAGACCGCCATCGTGCAACGAAACGAACTGGGCATGCCCCTTCGCGCACGCCTCGAAAAATCGGGCAGCGCCGTGGTCCGTTTGTCCGTGACCAAGCTCAACAACGATCAACGCATCTTCGGCTAAGCGCGGTCGGCATCGATCATAGCGCTCTTGGTACGCTTCGAATGACGGGGCGCTCCCTAGATGCAACAAATCAACACCCTGGTATTGGCAGGTCTCGAGGAGCTCGGCCTCCACGGTGTAGACCGTCGAAAACAGAGGCCACACTTCATGCGCGCGTGCGCGCACCATCAGTGCGAGCTGCTCATCGCGTGCGGTATCGTCTGGTGCATCGAGCCATTTGACCCGCGTTTCAGGAGAAAACCGCTCGGCAGCCTGACTGTAGACTAGCCAGGGCAAGGCCCCTGAGGAGCCAAGCACAACGGCGTTTCTCGGGCGCGCCTGTTCGACAACAAAGGCACCAAGCGGGAGATGCCCAAGAAATGCGCTAGGCACCAGCTTGTCGGGCCGCATGAGCGTCGCTGGCGTCAACAGAGACGACACAGGCCAAGAAGAATCAACCATTTGGCGCAACCGCGTAAAAGGCAGACATGCCGGAGTCAATCGTCCGGCGCACAACACCACCTGCACGAGGACAGGGACTCCGCACGCTTGACAGCCAATATTCCACGGGCAAGGGCACGCCAGGGATGTCTCGAGACACACAAGGTCACCTCAGTCGCGTCGTTCGTCCGACGCCGGCATGAACAACACGATGCGGTTACTTGCGCTCTCGAGCTTGGTTGCCCTGGTGGTGACCCTTGGCAGTTCGGATACAGAACCGCGCTTCGACATCACACTCTCAATCACAGCGACGGGAGAGAGGGCTGTAGGCGCACGCAGCGCCGAGGTTGAGGTTTCCGTAGTCAACGGAGCGGAGCTCTTGGCGGAGGGGGAACGCGACCCAAACTGGGAACGTCGTGGTGACTCGCTCCTCGCCTACAAGCGGCTACCGACCACCCTTCACTACCAAGGCACCGTGCGAGCGGACACCGTATTGCTGCTTTCGCGACACGCCTTTTGCGGCGGCGTCGAAGTGACGATTGGTGAACGCAGTGAGCGCTACGATCTGTACGCGGACGCAGTAGCTGCGCCCTTGCGGATTCGCCCCATCGACTGGATCGCACACCCCAAGGCGTCGGCCCGCAGCGGGATCCTTGCGCGCGCTCTGTTGCAGTTTCTGTTCGTGCTTGGCGTCGTCTACGCCTTTAGTGCCTGGGTTCGTGGACGAAGGCAGAGGCCGGTGCCGCATGACCGACCTAGGCTTTGGCCCTTTGTTTTGCCCAGCCTGCTGGCTTACGGCAGCGCGCTTCTCGCTTTCTGGCCGGGGCAACTGTCGCCCGATTCACTGACGCTATGGGAATCGATTCAACTCGGCCGATTTTCTGACGCGGCACCGGTTCTACTGAGTTGGGCGTACTGGCTCCCATCTCACTTGTGGCAGTCGCCTGGCGTACTTGTGAGCCTACATATCATAGCGTTGTCGAGTGTGACGGGACTCGTGCTCGTCGAGCTGTGCATGCTTGGCGTTCCTCATAGCGTGGCGCTCGGCGCAGCCCTCGTGACACCTTTGGTACCTGCAAACGCACTCATGGCGACGACGTTGTGGAAAGACGTCCCGTACACGATTGTCGCGCTCTACATTTTGGTACTGCTGCTCCGCCTACTGCAACAGGATCGTCCAACCCGGTCGTGGCGCGCGGGCTTTGCGCTCGGTTTGTTCGCGCTCATGATGACACGTCACAACGGACTTCTTGTCGCCGTTGGCCTGCCACTGTGCGTGGTGAGCGTGCTGCCCACACAGCGGCGATTTTTGCTAAGTACGAGCGGCGCCTTGCTCGCGTGTTTTTTGCTGTTCAAGACCTTTGTTTTTCCTGCAGCCGGCGTGGCCCCTCTTGGCGCACACTACCAAGCCATGACGGCCATGCACTTCGTCGCTGCACACCGTGCGGCGGGAACACCCATGTCGAAGGAAGCGGAAGCAATGCTCGCAAACGCGCTGCCTTTGCCGGATTGGGTCGCTGGCTACAAATGCCAGGAAACGACCCCTCTCTTCTTTCACGCGAACGTCAACTATGGTGCGCTCGCGCGGTCCGCCGGGGCAATGAACCGCTTAGCGTTAACTTTGACGCGTGAGGCTCCGCGCGTCTCGTGGGATCACTTCCGATGCATGACGTCTATGTTATGGCGCATCGGCGCACGCGCTGACGAACGCTTGTACACAGTTCCCTTTGGCGTGTTCAGATCTCCTGCGACCGACGTGCTGGGCATCGTGGAGGCATCAAAATGGCCGCAATTACGCGACGCCCTGAAACAACTCGCCGCGGTTAGCGAACGACCGTCGCTCATTTGGTTCAGCTGGCGACCCGCGTTTTGGTTGCTGGTGTTGATTTACGTGAGCGGGCTACTTGCTGTGACCAAACGGAATGGGCGCTATCTTCTGCTCGCCTTGCCAAGCTTGCTCAACACGGCGTCGCTCGTGCCAATCATTCCGTCGCCCGACTTTCGCTACCAGTTTTGCGTATTCATGTCGGGCATTCTACTGCTCCCTCTGTTGTTCACGGCCGGTTCAAA
>JBIKMD010000330.1:0-5606 GCA_044359465.1 Myxococcota bacterium | reverse complement strand
AAGGGCCTAATGGAAAAGGCCCAAACGGAAAAGGAGTCCCCGTCAGCAGCTGTTACGGAGCAACGGACTACCCCATTTGTTTTGGCTCTCCTTGGACCGCAGCTCGCTTCAACGCGCCCGACTTCGAACACATTATCTGCGAGCCCATGAATCGCTCGGAGCTTCAGTACTTGGCCATGGGCTGTTTGACGCCGGCTCAATCGTTCTCTGCGAAACACGATTGCAATCGTGACGGCGTGATCAACAAGGACACTGAAGTGTTTGCCATCAACGGCGCTCTTGGCTACTGCCAGTCGCTGGTCTCTGGCACCTTTCTCAGCAGCCCCGACGATATGTTGCGTGCGACCAACTATCTGACGACCGTGACGAATGACGAGCGCTCCGTGGACGACCCCACGACGATCGTCCACAATCAACTCCGGGTTTCGTCTCTGTTCGACCCCACAGATGGCGGCGCCGTCGAGCCATTTCCTTACTACCGTGCAAGCACTTCCATGGTGAAGTCGCTGGCGACGGCTTGCCCGGCAGGGTTCACGCGTGGCGGCTTTACGGCAACTGGCAGTGGCTTTGTGACGCTGACCGGGTCCACGGCTGCGGCTGGTGTCAGTGCAGATCCCGATTGCGGCTACCAGACAGGTGGTTCGACGGCCTTCAGGGTGATGCGCGCTGGCACCAAAGTCGTGCTGCAAATCTCCGGTCTGCCGGCGGGCGTGGGCATTACCGCCCGCATCTCCCTCGGTCTCGAAGCAGGCGACCGTGTGCCTGCCTCAGCAGGCACGCTTGTTTCACCTGTCATTCGCTACGGCAAATTCGACGCAACCACGAGTAAACTGGCGACGACGTTGGAGCCTGGTTTGTACAACATTACGTGGTCAGCCGTGAGCATCGATCACCTTGCGGCGGTCGATTGGTCGGCGCTGACCATCAGACCGGTCTCGTCCAGCCCGGCAGATGTTTCAACGAGTGACTTCCGTGTACTGAACCTACGCGAATCCGTTGCTTATAGCTTCGATGGCGGCATGTTCAACCAGGCAAACTGGCCTGACGTGTTTCGCAAATGCGCAGCGCGCTCGGTGTTCGGCATTCCTCCCGGCATCAAGAGTAAAACGGCCGTGTACTATACCCAATACGTGGATGAGGCGGGTGCAACTTGCGTGAGAAACCACGGAAACAAGCCAATCTTCCAGAATGTCTATATGGCGGTTGATGCATCATGGCCGCTCGCTGTGGAGGCCGCGCTCCTTCGCTCCTGCAGCAAGACCGTAGGTGGGTGCGTGGCTGAGATCACTGGTTTGGCCAACAAACCGAATGGTTCTCTCGACTACCGAGACTATTCACACCCAGACACGGCCGAGTACAACAACCTCGCACGAGACCCGGTGACGAGCGCAATCGCCGGCGAGTTCAGCAAAAATCGTTACAAAAGCCGCTATGACAACAGTGCTACTGAGGTCACGACGTTCTTGTCGAACCGTTGCGCACGGTCTGCGAAGTGGCGCCAAACGGGGTCGGCGAGCGCAGGCGGCGAAATCAACATCACCAAGGACACGACCTTTCAGGCAGCTGCTCCTAGTACGGTCTTGCTCGGAGGCGCTGTCAGCTGTGTGGAATTGAATGCCCCCTGAGAATCCCTGAGTTAGTCTGCTCTCAGTGTTCGGTTGGTTCCTTTCACTCCTGATATCCACGTCTCCCGCGCCAAGCGCGGAGCTCGTTAGGCCGACACGCGCCTTCACCATCAAAGACGGCTTGCCTGATCTCAATGTGACGAGCTTCGCGTTGGCTAACAACGGCATGCTCTACGCCGCGACCCAAGCGGGTGTGGCGCGCTACAACGGGTCGCGTTGGCGCGCCTTACATTTGCCCAAGCAGCTTTCGAGCGTCGACTTTCGTGCCATCGCGTTCGTTGGAACCACGACCTATGCCGGTAGCGTGGGTGCAGGGCTCGTCGCGTTTGACGAGGGAGGCGAGCCGCTCGACGTCTTCACGACGAAGCAAGGCCTGCCGAATAATGAAATTTATGCACTGACTTCGCTCGGCGCAGACGCCCTCGCGGTGGGCACCGCCGAAGGTGTGTCACTCGTTCAGGTCAAACCCGAGTGGAAGATCCAGCGCACCATCGAAACTCCGCGCGTGAGCATGATGGCTCGCTCGCGCGATTGGTTGTTCATTGCGCATGCTCAGGGCTTGAGCGCAGTGCACCTCAGCACCGGTGAGCGCATGGAGTTCGCGCAGCTCAAAGGCATTTTTGCGAACTGCGTAGTGCGGTCGAACGATCGCGTGTTCGTGGGCAGTCAGGACTTCATTGACGAGCTCTCCATTGCGAATGAGACGCCGCGCTACGTGCGAAGGTTTTCGGATCTGGGTGGCGAGCGGCAGATCATGCAAGCCATGCCGCTCCCTGCCAGCTTAGCGCCGCTCGGCGAGATGAGCGCGATCACGCTGACTGGAAATCTCCTGCTTCTCAATGGAGGAAAGTGGAGCAAGTCCTCAGTCATCGAGGCTAGTTTGTTTACCGCCGTGTTCAGCAGCTCACCCGTGCCACTCCTCTGGCTTGGGACGACCGCGGGTGTTGTTCGCGCCACTTTTGGCGGCATCGAACAAACCAGAGTTGCTGCGGGACGCCGAGCCACTGCGACCGTCGCCTTGGATGACGGCAGCTTAGTGATTGGCACCGAGCGCGACGTGATACAGCTCGCTCCGAATCGTGTCTATACGGCCAAAGACGTGGGGCTCAGTGAGCTGTATGCGTGGGGTGTGCGCTCTGACGGCAAACGCGCGTATATTGCCACGCGCATTGGATCGGTCCACAGCGTCGATGCGAATGGAATGAAAGACGAAGGGCTGCGCCTGCGCCCCTTTGATTCACTCTGGGACTTCGCCTGGTTTGGCGGCGAGCTGCTCGTGCTTGGACGAACAGGTGTTCACGCGCTGCGGGGAAAAACCTGGCGGCCGCTAGAGGGCGCACCCACCGATTCCGTGTTTGCGGCTTTGCAAACCAAGCGGGGATTGCTGCTTGCGACCGAGTCTGCGTTGCTCGAGTTGCGTGACGGAAAACTCGATGACTTTGGCAAGCGCGTGGGGCTCCCGAACACCAATGTGCTCAGCGCGGTGCTTCGGCAGCGCGCCAGCGCCGAGGAGATCTGGCTCGGAACGAATGGCGGCGGTCTAGCGCGGGTCGTGCAGAACGCAGATGGCAGCTCGACAGTCGACACACTGACCGCGCAATCAACTAACCCGCTTCCAAACGACACGATTAATGCACTCGTGCTCGGAGCGGATCAGTCGCTTTGGATCGGAACGGCCTACGGGCTGGTGCACGCCGTGTGTCATGAGCGTTCTTTGGCCGAGTGCACGCTGCGACGTTACGGCACTGATGATGGGCTCCCGTCAGATGACATTTCGTTCACAGGTCTCTCGCGCGACAACGCCGGGAGAATCTGGGTGAGCACGGCCATGGGGCCCGCGGTTGTCACGCCTTCTTCCATTCCGCAGCCCGCACGAGACGCGTCGCTGTTGATTGAGCGTGTGCTCGTGAATGAAGTGCCGCGCGATTTGAAGGCAAACTCAGAGCTTGGATACAAAGAGGCGCGAGTGCGTTTTGACTTTGTGCTCCCGCTGCTCTTTCGCGGCGAACAAACGACTTACGCCACGCAGCTCGTGGGCGTGGAGCAAAGTAGAAGCGCCTTCGGTGAGTCTCTGTACCGTGAGTTCACCTCGCTTCCTGCTGGGAACTACGCCCTACACATTTGGGCAAAAGACTATGCCGGGAACGAGTATGGGCCGGAGCGCGCGGCATTTTCCGTGCTTCCTCCGCCTTGGCGCACCTGGTGGGCGTATTCGCTCTATGCACTTGGCTTGGTCGCGCTGGTGAGTGGCTCAGTGCGCGCCCGCCTCGCGCAGCTTCGGCGACGCGCAGAGGAGCTCGAGAAAATTGTCGAGCAGCGCACCGCCGAAGTCGTCAAACAGAAGGACGAGATTCTCGCGCAAAAATCCGAGCTCGAAGCGTCGTACGCGCAGGCCGATCGTATCTTTGCGCAATTGAAAGAAGCGCTCAAAGGCAGCCTGCTCGACGAACGCTACAAACTTGGCGAAGAGCTCGGCCAGGGCGGTTTTGGCGTGGTCTACAACGCTGAAGAGGTACGCACAGGCGCGCACTATGCCGTCAAAGTCTTCAGGCCAAGTGCAGGCAACGATAGCGTGGAGGCACTCGAGCGTTTCAAGCTCGAAGCCAAATCCGCGCAGCGCATCAAACACCCTAACGCCATCGTCATTCACGACTCTGGCGTGTCAAAGGACAACATCGCGTACATGGCGATGGAGCTGCTTCACGGCCAGTCGCTCAAGCAGGTCATGAGGGAACGCGGGAAGCTGCCATTTGCAACATGCCACTCGGTGTCGGTTGCGGTGGCTTCGGCGTTGGCTGCTGCCCACGAGGTAGGCATCGTTCATCGCGACATCAAACCTGACAACGTCTTCATGCATGAGGCCAACGGTGTCGTGATTCCCAAGGTGCTCGATTTTGGTGTTGCTAAGCAGCAAGACCGCGCGGGCGGCACTTTGACCATGACCGGTAGTGTGGTGGGCACGCCCACGTACATGGCGCCAGAAAGACTCGAAGACAAACCGTATGACGGACGTTCGGACGTCTACAGCTTGGGGATCATGCTTTACGAGATGCTCGCGGGTAGGGCGCCCTTTGTTTCGGTTGGCGACAATCTGTTTTCAATCGTCATGCAGCACCTACAACAAGCGCCTCAGCCCCTAGTCGAGCTCGATGCTTCGATTCCCGCATCGATCCACAGTATTGTCATGCGCACGCTTGCGAAAGATCCACTCGAACGGCCCACGGCTGCTGAGCTCGTCACTGAGCTGAACCGGGCTTTCGAAAGCGCATAAACGATTCAGTTGGTGAAGTACGGACGCATGGCTGCGTCAGCGCGATTGATGAGATCTTGGTGTTCCAGCAAGGCGGCGCCCGAGAGCGCTGTTGCCTGCACCTGCAGTTGCAGGGTGCCATCGCGGAGCGCCTGGTAGGCTTCGGTCGCTTGCATCGCCTTGAGCGTGTCCACTGCGACGCGGCGCGTTTGATAACTGCGCAGGCCGTCGTCGTTCTGCAGCGTTCCTTTGAGCTCAGCAATCAGCTGCGCACCAATGACACCCGTCGTTGGCAGGGACCACTCGATTTGCCCCCATTCACTTGTTGCATCGAGGAACAGATTGCGCACCAGGATCTGGTCGAAGGTGTTGAGCAGTGCGTTCTCCGCAGTGCTGCTGTGCGACGTGACGCTCACGCCAATCGGTTTGAGGGCTGCGGCCAGCGCAACCGGGGCGAGCGCAGCGTCTCCTTCACGTACGAATTTCATCAGCTCGGTGAGCGCTTGTTTGAAGTAATAGGTTTTGAAGAAGTCCGGCCAGTTCTCACGCTTACCACCCGGGAAGAGGCTCAGAACCATTGCGTCATAGTCTTTGATGTAGCCATCGAGCGGTGTTGCACCGGTGTCGAAGCGGTTGCAGTCCGAAGCCTCACTGACCCCGCCGTCGTTGCAAAACGGCTGTTTAGGGAGCTCCGATGCGAGACCATAAAGGTATTTGATCGCGTCTACGTC
>JBIKMD010000329.1:0-5613 GCA_044359465.1 Myxococcota bacterium | reverse complement strand
AAAGTTTTGGTGAGCGAGATTGAGCCTTCGACTTTACCGAGAACCAAGAGGTCCTCGTCGCCGCTCAAATTACCGCTGACGAGTATGGTTTCGCCAACGACTGTCGATGTGTCTGCCACGTTAGTCTATCTCCCTCAGTCCATGTCGACGTTGCCCTTAAAGGAGGCACCGTCGGCGATTAGAATACGTGGCGCTTTGATGTCGCCAACCATGCGGCAATTGGCCTTGAGCTCGACCTTGTCAGTCGCGGTGATGTTGCCAGTGACCTGGCCCGCGATCTCGACGTTCTGCGTTTGAATGTCTGCTTCAACCGTTCCCGTGCCTTCCACGTAGAGCGATTGTTTGAGACCGATTTTTCCTTTGACCGTGCCTTGGATGACCAAGTCTTCATCGCCGGTGATTTCGCCGTCGATCACGATGGAGCTGCCGATGACTGTGTTTGCCATAAATGTATTCTGTTCCTTTTAAAAACGATTAGATATTGGGGGGCAGCTTGACGTCCATCTCGATGTTGCCGCGAAAGCGCGCGCCATCTTCAATGACGATCTTCGGCGCGCGGATGTCTCCGACGACGACGGAGCTGGATTTGATTTCTGCGCGTGACACAGCTTCCACGTTTCCGGAGAGCTGACCCCAAACGGTCAGCTCGTCGGTGTCGATGTCGGCGACCACGATCCCTGACTGTTCAATGGTCAGGTGTTCTTTCAGATTGATTTTCCCTTCAACGCGTCCTTCGACGATGAGGTCTTCGCTGCCGCTCAATGTGCCGCGAATTTGGATGCCTTTTCCAATCATGCCGGGTGAATCGTTTGCCACCGTATCGCTCCCTCGTTCGTTGTTCTCAGCCAGGCCTAACATCACTCCGTGCGTGGCTACTGCTGCAGAAGCCGCCCGGAGATTTGCGTTGGTACCAGACATCAGACGTCGGTCAATAAATTCAGACAGCCGCGACGCAAGGAGCTCTGCGCGTCAGCACCTTCGGGGGGATCGTGCGCGATAATGACTCGGTAAGGGTGCGTGTCGTTTTTTCGTTGACGAGTTGCGTCACGACAAGGCACACGGCCCACGGGTTGAATAACGCAATGAGTCAAGCTTTGCACATTCGAGTGAAAAAACTGCACGGCGCAGCGCAAATGCCGGTGTACATGACGGCCGGCGCTTCCGGGATGGACGTGCATGCGTGCCTCGACACGCCCGTCGTGCTTGGGTCGCTCGAACGGGTTTTGGTACCTACTGGGCTCGCTTTTGCGCTGCCGGATGGCCTCGAAATTCAGGTGCGTCCCCGCTCAGGGCTCGCGGCAAAACACGGCATCACCGTACTCAACAGTCCAGGAACCGTGGATGCCGACTACCGCGGCGAGCTCAAAGTCTGTCTCGTCAACCTCTCCAAAGAGGCGTTCACGATTCAGCCTGGCGAGCGGATCGCGCAGATCGTGTGTGCGCAGGTGACGCGTGTTCACTTGCAAGAAACGAACGAGCTCGATGCCACGCAGCGTGGTTCTGGAGGCTTTGGCCATACGGGCCGATAGACACCCATGCTGTGTTACCGATGTGGAAGCCACAACAAAGACGGCAGCGCGCAATGCGACGCGTGCGGGCAAGTCTTTACGCAATCGCTGCGTGCTGGCGCCAACGGTGCAAAAAAATCCGTCAAAAAAGCGCCGCCAAAGAGCGCGCCCTATGCTGTTGGCGACCGCATCACGGCGCGCTACGAAGTTCAGGCGCTTTTAGGGCATGGGCCAAGCGGCTACGTCTATAGGGTCAGCGATCGTGAGGCTCCCGCCGGCGCAGACCGCGATGTCGCGCTCAAGGTCGTGCACTCGCGTTTGCTGCAAACGCCAAGCGACCGCGCCAATTTCCAAAAGGCGCTCGCTCGCACCAAGAAGATGGCGCACGGCGGGATTTGCCGCATTTACCAAGAAGGTGAAGACGCGGGGCGCTTGTTCTTCACCATGCAGCTGCTCGCGGGGCTTCCGCTGGCGCGTATCATCGAGCTCCGTAAATCAGAGAAAGCCTTTAGTCTGAGTGAGTGCGAGCCCTTGATTGCGCAAGTGGCGCAGGCGCTCGACTACTCGCATCGTTTCATGGCGCACGGCGCGCTCAAGCCCGAAAACATTCTCGTTCAGCCGGACGAAGTGAAAGTCACCGACTTCATGATGATGCGCGGGCTGCCGCGCCGTCCGTATTTGGCTGCACTCGGTGAAGCGCTTCACTATGTGGCCCCTGAGCTGCGTAGCGATGGTTCCGATATTCTGCCGGCCGCAGATGTCTTCTCGCTCGGCGTCGTGCTGACCGAAATGCTCACCGGTACGCGCCCAGAGACAATCAAAGGACGCATTGAGATTCCAGATACGGCGCCGCTCACGCAAGCGACCAAGTCGTTCTTGCTCAAGGCGATGGAGCACGCCCCGGATCGTCGCTGGCGCTCGCCAAACGAGTTGCAGCAGGCGCTTGCGTCGCTCGTTGATGAGCCGATGAGTGAGCCCGTGGTGATCACGGCGCCCCTGCCGCTCCACAAAGCGCCGGTCCCTCCGCCCCTGCCGCCAGATGTGCGCGCTGGTTTTGACGAGCCTCCGCCGCACAGTCTTTCGACAGCGGCAACCCAGCTTCAGGTGCTCGAGCCGGAGCAGGCGTCTGAGCCCATCGCGTCCGAACGTATTGTCTCTGCGCGGACCGGTCTCGACATCAACACTGATGAAGAATTGTCTGCGCTGCACAACGTTCAAGACGAAGATCCGCGCTCGTCGTTCGTGCGTCGCCGCGAAGATCGCGCGCAAAAGAAAACCTCGCGTGTCGCTGGCGCAATTTTGATGATCGGCGTCATGCTCGCTGCTGCGGTTGTCTGGGGACGCACGCAGCACACAGCGTGGTTCGAGAAGCTCAACACGATTGCGTTTGGCGCCACACCGGCACTGGCGCCGTCGCTTCCCGCGTCGTTGCCCGAGCCTGCTACAGAACCCGTCGTGGATCAGCCCGCGTCTGCAGCAATCGTCGAGACAGCACCCATCGCTCCCGTGGTCGAAGCACCACCGGTGGTTCCACCGCCCGTTGCGCAGCCACCCGAGGCGGTTCCCGAAAACGCCGAGCCAGTGAAAACGCAGGCCCCAAAGAGCGGGCTCCAACCACGCGAGCCGTCGTATCCTCGCGTCGAGCGTAAAGAAAAAGACAAGGCGCCAGCCGTGCTGGCCGCGCAGCCTCAACCCGCGTCTCTTGATGCGCCGGTGATCGCGACAGACGTGAAAGACAAGTTCGGCTGTCCGCATGGCATGGTGTTTGTCCCGGGAGGACGCTTCTCCATGGGCAGCTCACCGTCTGACGAGTACCATAACTTCTCGGACAAATTGCTGTCCGCCGTAGACGTGCGTCCCTTCTGCGTGGACCGTTATGAGTTCCCGAATACCGCCGGGAGCGTGCCCATGGTGAATGTGTCTTTCAAACAAGCCAAACAGCTCTGCGAAAACGCAGGCAAACGTTTGTGCGCCGAAGATGAATGGGAACGCGCTTGCAAAGGTCCGGCTGGCACGCGCTTCCCATACGGCAACGAGTTCGAAGAAGGCACTTGCAACGTGGGCCGTGATGACGGTGCGCGCGGCCTTCGCTCGAGTGGCGCGTCGGCACAATGCCGCTCGGGTTTTGGTGTGGTGGACATGTCTGGCAACGTGGCCGAGTGGACGAGCTCGCCGATGGCCGGTGGTGATTTCATCTTGAAGGGCGGCGACGCGGCGCATCCTGACTACGCGTCTCGTTGTGCCAACCGCGCGGCGTTGTCGGGCGCCAAAAAGACGCCGCAAGTGGGCTTCCGCTGCTGCGCGATGCCTGAATGACCTAACGTTCCCACTTTCGCCGAGAACGCAGACAGAGCACGAGTAACGCCATGATCCACGACCATGCGCTTGGAGACGCCGAGCATCCCTGCCGCGCAACCGCGGGATCTCGCGTGATGCTTTCGCCGTTGCAGACATAACGCTCTGAGCTTACTTCCGACTGAGAGAGTACGCCGTCGCCAGTATCAATGCCGGCCTGGACCGTGATGCCACCAGCGGGGCAAACCTCGGGTGGTGCCTCCTGCTGAACCACTACCAGCGGGGAGACGCCCGCTGGACCTTGTGGGCCGAGCGCGCCGGTGTTGCCGTTTGCGCCCGCCTCGCCGGTTGGTCCGGGCGCGCCGCTCACACCTTCAGGGCCGCTCGCCCCAAGCGCGCCAGTCTCGCCGGTCGCGCCGGTCTCTCCGGTCGTTCCCGGCGCGCCGGTTGCGCCGGTTGGGCCAATCGGCAGTGCGACGCGTTCAAAAGAACCAATGTCGCAGTCGAGTCCGGTGGGGCGCGGTGTTCCACGTTGATCAGTGGTGAGCACATCCGTGACGGGCAGAAGCGCGTCGCAGTTTCCTGCATCGATCGCAGGGCTCGTAGGTGCCAGCGCAGCGCAAGGGTTTTGGTGGGACCGCCGTTGTCAGCCAACGGCAGAAGCATGGGATCTGTGTTGAGTTGATCGCCGGCACCGAGCAGCGTGACGGAGCCCCCAACGGGATCGATAGCCGAGTCGCTCGCTAGGGTTGTAGCCCATGGAGTACACCTTGCCGAGTCCAGGGGCGATGTTCGTGTCGGTCGTGGCGAGTGGGTTCAATGCGAAGATGTTGTTGCGAAGAAACGCGACGACGGGGCCCGCTTGCCGAAGTAGCGAGAGGCCTATGGTGTTCGAGGAAAATGTGTTGGCGCTCAAATAAAGTGTACTGGTTGGCGACGAAGCAGGCGCGCCTGGGGACGAGAACACGAACACTGCTGGGCCGTTGTTTTCGAGAAAGGTCGAGTTCGAGATGAACGCCGTAGCGCTTGATTGTCCAACGCCCACGCCAGCCCCAAATTGCGCTGTGTTGTTCCAAAATAGGCTTTGTGTCACTTCGAAGCGCTGCCCGGGTTGCAGCTGGATGGCACTGATGCCGCCCCCGCTGCCCGCCGAAGTATTGCCAACGAAAGAGGAGCCGCGCACGCTGATGTCACCGGCGCTGATGCCCACGTAGAGTCCGCCGCCACCTTCTGGACCCGTTGTTGCTGTGTTGGAGTGGAGCTCCGTTTCTCCAAGGAGGAGGGTGCCCGACGCGTGGTAGATGCCGCCGCCATTTCTCGCCTGGTTACCTGAAATGACGCTGCGTAGAATGGTGGTTTTCTTGCTGCTTGCACTCGCGTCATTGATGGCGACGCCGCCGCCCAGCTCGTTACTGCTCGCGTTGTTGGTGATCGACGAAGAGACGATCAGCAGATCTCCGCCCGTCGCACTCACGAAGACGCCGGCGCCTCGCCCACTCGTTGTAGAGCAGCCCGAGATCACGACGCCGCTGAGCGTGAGCTTCGCTCCTTCATGGCGTACGCATCCGCCAGACGTGGCCACGCCGCCAGTGATGGTCATGCCAGAGATCACGACAGTGTAGCCAGCGTCTACAATCAGCATGCCGGCCGTCCCGCCGCCGCGCTGAAGGGTCAGTAGCCCAGCGCCGGGTCCGAGGATCGTGAGGTTCTTCTTGATGGCGATTTCGGAGCTAAGTGTGATGACCCGCGGCGTCGACGACACTGCGAAGACGACGGTGTCGCCGGCAAGCGTTCCAGGATCGGCAACCAC
>JBIKMD010000328.1:0-5614 GCA_044359465.1 Myxococcota bacterium | reverse complement strand
AACAATCGCGCGATCTTGCGCAAGCGCTAGGGCACTACGAAGACACCATCCCGGAGTGGTCTCAGTATGACCCGAGCACCCTTGGTGATCCCTTCCAGGCGCCGCTCATTAGCTGGGTCGTTGGCAATGCCTGCGTCAGCGAGACAGTGTCGCTCGAGTTGATGCGCGCGCGCATGAAACATACGACCCATCCGCAGGTGCGAAAGCTTCTAGAGCGCATCGTGCAGGACGAGGCAGTGCATGCACGCCTTGGGTGGATCATGGCGCAAGACCTAGTGCCTAAACTCGGGGCGTCGCAAAAGCGTGAGCTGCTAGACTACGTCAACGCGTACTTCGAAGTGCTCGAAAAGACTTTCATCACGCGAGGGCTTCCTCGTTCGCAGAAACAAGCGGCGCGCAAAGTTCGCGCCAAAACTGCGACGCTCGGGCTAGGGGCATGTCCTCCGGAGGTGGAGGACGCGGTATTCGACACGACGATCCTCGAAACGATCGTGCCGCGCTTGCTCAAGCTGATGGGCTAGCCAAAAAGCGGCTGCATTTGTGCGATGATGTCTTTGATCTCGCCAGCCGTGCGCGCGTCATCGATGCTGCGGAGCATGAGCAGGCGCATGGGCTCAGGCAGTTTGTGTGCTTGTGAGAATAGCGCCGTGACCTCTGCGACAAGGCCCAACTGAACGATCTTTGCGGCGAAGGCGGCTTTTGCTTTCTGCAGCGCAGCCTCATCCTCAGGGGTGGGTGCACTGACCTTGCGCGACGTGGCGCCAGAGCGCAAACCCGCGCTCGCCTTGCTCACCTTCGCACTGGAGCCAGCGTTTGCACCTCCCACTTGCTGAACTGCACCTCCGCCGAGCTTGAGCCAAGCTTCCACCATGGGGCCCGTTGACTCTACGGTTGCGAGCTCATCGATGATGGTTGGCATCGGCTCTTGCTGGATCACACGGGCAGCGTGGAACGCCTCCGCCTTTTGGGCATGACTCGCGACGAGCGCGTCCAGCGCCTGAAGCAAAGCGTCGCCTTTGAGATGCGTGAGGCCTAAGCGGGCCAAGCGTTCATCAGTTGACACGCGGGCTCTCCTCCGCTGCTTTGTGTAAGGCAGCTAAATTGTCTTCCATCGCCACGCTGAGCATGTCGCGCGCGTCGTTCGGCCCGTCTCCTCTTGGCACGGGCATTGGTTCCAACGCTCTCGTGGCATAGCTGAGACGAATCCCGTCATAACTCCGGTCGCTCCGGTGCGCTGGGTGCGGCAGCGCGGACAAGGTGGTGAGCCGCTCACCAATTTGGACGCGTTGGGTGCGTGTCCATGTTTCTACTTCCGCAATGGCAGCTTCGACACGACGATTGATCTCGGCGCGTTGCCTGAGCGCATCTGGGCCCACGGCGATGGCGTCGAAGAACGGGCCTTCTCGCGCGACTCTGATGTCCACGTTCATGCCGCTCAAGTGACGCGCAATGACCACGCCGAGTTGGCGCAACACGAGATTGGCGCCCGTGTGCCCAAATGTGCCGTTCAACCCGGCGAGGTTTCGCACATTGATGCTGACATGAAGCGCTTGCGCCGTACCTGCCGTCACTCGCTCTTGCGCGCGCCGCAGCATAGGGACAGTGCTTTCGCCTGTCTCAAAGCCTGTGACGGGATCGATTCGCGAACCACCGGCTACGGCAAAAAACGCGTCTGCAGCGGCGCGTGATGCTTCCTCCGTTGCTCCCGGATTGGCGCGCCGCCATTGCTCTCGAAACGCCGCGCGACGCTCTTCGGTCTGGGTGCGGAAGGTGGCCGCACGGGCTGGCCATTGTGCCTCGCTCCGCAAGGCAGGCATCGCTTCCGGCGGAGGCTGCACCAGCTCGCCGCGTTCAAAGTTTTGCTGCGCCCCAGTGCCAAGGCCAGCGCGTAGCTTGTCTGCTTCCACTTGCCCGTCGGCGGCAGCGAAAATTTCCTCTGGCCGTTGTCCCGGAATGATCTCGGCTACGCCGAGCATGACCCCCGTGCCGTCGAATCTGCGATCGGTGAGGTGCTTCTTGTGCGGCAATTCGCTGAGCATCATGGTTCTGCGTGTGATGCCGGCAGATTGAAGCTCCGCTCGTATCTCGGGTTTCGCCCAAGCCTCTGCGCTGATTTCGATCTGCTGGCTCTCCGCGTAACGCCGAACGCGCTCGCGAATTCGCGCGAAGGCTCCGTCGATTTGTGCTTGGGTCACGTTGCCGGTGATGATTGCGGAGAACTCGTCGCCGCCATGACGGAAGAAGGAGCCGCGCGCACCAATGGCCGCGAGCTCTTCACGGAAGATCTCGGTTTGCATTCGAAAATGCCGGTCGGCAACTGCGCGTCCGAGATAACGTGTCATGCCGCTCAGGTTGCGCGAGTCGGCTTCTACGTACCAAGCGTGTTCTCCCTCGCTTCGCCACGTGTTCAAATGCTGCATGGTGCGGCGTATGGTTGCGACGCGGTCGGCTGCTGGGTTCAGTCCCGTCGTCGTGTCGATCGCGTCACCGCCGGCGGCGCGAAATAGGTCACGCGCCATTTGCCCGCTCACGCCCAACTGCATGGCCTGATTCAGCGCTGTGTAGCGGCGGGTCGCGCGTTCATCTAGGAACAGCGAAACTGGCGCTGGATCGCCCACGGCGCGCCAAGGTCCAAGACCCTCTGCTTGCGGCGAGTCCAGGAAGATTCGTGGGGCAACGGCGTAGTCGAGTGTTTGCGCCACACTCGTGTCGAAACGGGCGAAGCGACGACCATCTTCGGTGGTGCCCAGCGTCCAGCGTTGGCCGCGTCCATCGATCACCACCGAGACACTTGGCGACTCGCCTACCTCTGCAAGTGGACGCGGTTCGACCAGCTCTGTCAAACGTCGAGCACGCTCGCCAGCGTCGAGCGCTCTGTTTTGCATGATCGCGCGTGCGTGTTGCAAACGAAGCGGATCGTCCACCACGTGCAGGATGGCCGCTAACGCGGTGTTGCGCGCTCCTGCAGTGACACCGCCGAGCGCAAGGTCGTTGTTGACCATGGTCAGCAGGGGAAGCAGCGCTGCGCGTTCGTTCTGATTCGCTAAGCGCTCGAGAATCTGGGCGGCACGCGGCGAATCAGGGAGCGCAGGGAGGGCCAGAACGGCGAGCGCTGGTGCTTCTTGCGCAAGGCGTTCCGCGGCGGCGCGTGGCACTGCTGCGCCCAAACCTGCAAGGCCGTTGCTGATTCGAGCATCGCGAAGCACCGTCTCTAAGTGCGTCGTGAGCGCTCGCGACTGGTCGCCACGCTGCTGCCGAGCGAGGGCGATCGACGCTTCCCCGAGCAAGCGCCGAATGTCATCCAGACTTGGCGGGAAGAGGCGCTCAGCGGTGAGCCACTCACGCAGGTTTGCCAACACACGCTGCGCTTCTGGCGAGCTGCGAAGGGCCTCTGGCAAACCGTCTGCCGATAGCCGTGCGAGCATGTCGGTCGCCAGCGCTGCTTCTTGGGCATGCTCTGGGCGTGCGAGTGCACGGCTCATGCGTGCGCGAAGGTCTGGCCAGCGCTCGCCAAACATGGCTGCTAGCGCCGGCTCGCTGGCCGCAAAGCGAGGAGGCAACGGTTGTTGTCCGTTTTGCGCGCGTAGTGGTGAGCTTTCCGGTGAGGTTCCCGGCGGAATCGCCCAACTGTCAGCTTCAGCGCGGTGTGCCGGCCCGCCGGGGGCGGGTGTGCTTGCAGGACGCGGCCCAGCTGGTGTTGCCGATGCACCACTCGGGGGTGTTGCAAGCCGCGCCGGCGCGGGTGCCTCTGTCCGCCGTGGGCGGCGCACTTGATCCCAGGCGCTTGCCGCGAGCGCTTCGGCCGTCGCTTCGCTCAGCTGGAACTGCCGCTGTAACAACGCGCCGAATGACTCGATGTACTCTTGGCGAGAACTGCTCGCGAGGGCGTTCGTGGAGAGCAGCCGGTTCGTCAGCAGTTGAACGGCGCTGTTTTCTGCGCGTGGACCAAGCGCGCGTGTGACCTGCTGCTCGATGTCCGAGCGAACAGCCGCAGCCCGCGTCTCGATCCGGCGTTGAAATGCTCCAGAGGTGCGCTCGGCTGCAGCGAAAGTCTGCTCGTAGTCGAGAATGGTTCCAATCACGGTGGCGCCAATGGATTCCGCGCGCAGTCCGGAATGCATGTCGTTTTCCAAGTTATCGAAGAGCGTTGCAAAGAGCGTGTGACCCGCGGCGTCTTGTGTGCCCATCCATTGCATGAGCTCACGCAAGTTGGCTGGTTGCTGCCGACGGGCGGCGCGGGCTTGCAAGAGATCGCCCAGACGTTCCTGCAAGAACATCATCTGTACGAGGTGCGAATCCGACCCGTGTGCGTCTTGCGCAAAGGCTTGGTCGAAGAAAAAACCACGACGCTGCAAGGCTGCAGAAAATTCTTCTTCGCTCAGCGCATCCCGAAGCACCGCGGGGCGAATCTCGTCAAGTCCTAGGCGCCGGACCATGACACGCAGCAGCGCGGTGCGACTGCGCTGTGGGTTTCCTGGCGGGATGGCACGTTCTTCTGCCTCCACTTCGCCCCATAGCCGTGCCATAAAATCGGTCATGGCTTCGCGATTGGTCAACGCGCGCGAGGTGGCGTCTAGTACCTCCGTCATTTCGTTAGGAAACTCTGGACCCTGCCACCCGCGTTCGCTGCCGCTCAATGTGATTCGCGTCTGCAACTCCATGACGGTTCGGCGCGCGATCTCTGCGGCTGCCTCTGGCGTCACGGCCGAGCGTACGAGCGCGCGTTCTATGTTTGCGCGGAGCGTGCGCGCGTCGCTGCGGATCTCACCGCGGTACCTACCAATGCCGTGGTCGCGTATTATGCGAAGAATCTCGGCTCGGAGCACCGGAGCATCGTGCGCATGTGTGCGCAGTAGTGCGTCTAGCATCGGCGCAACGGCATTCGCGGTGTTCGTCGCAAGCGTTGCTTCCATACGCGCAAGCTCAGCGCGCAGACCACGAATCGCAGGCGTATCCCAGTGCGCTTCGTCTATTCCGTCGAGAATGAATTGGATGCGCCCTGCGAAGGCCGGGGGTCTGAGCGTCGCAAGCTCATGACGCAAACTGGTGACCTGATCTGCTCGCGCCCCAATTGCGCGAGGGTCATAGGCGTCCGTGAGCGGTGCCGAGGTTCGCTCGGCACGGACGCCATCGCGCGCACTTGCGCTTCGCAGAATGTCGAACGAGCTTGTGCCTGCGCGCTCGAGGACTGCCTGCAATGGCACGTCGCGCGGAGGTGTGCCTGTACGCAGCGTCACTACGGCGCCGCTCGCGTCACGAACGATTTGGTAAGACCTACCCTCGTCTAGAATGAGAGTGAACTCGCGGCCCTCGGCGCTGTTCAGCCACGTGGCCGTTTGTCCATAAGGAACCATGGGTTCTAGACGCTGGTTTGTATCCACCGGCACGAGTTGGAGCGCGCTCAGGCCTTCGGCGCTAAGGTAGTCCACTTCGCTTCCGTTGGTGACCGCAAAGTAGTCGCCGCGGCGATCAACACGAACCACGCGTCCGTCGGCAGTCGCTAGATCGACGCCTGCGAGCGCGTCTATATGCGCGGGTTGCACGGTTTGAGCACGTTCGAGACGGCCGCTGTCGCGCGCGATGAGCGTGTGATCTACGGGGGTGAGGCGTAGCG
>JBIKMD010000417.1:0-5033 GCA_044359465.1 Myxococcota bacterium | reverse complement strand
ACTTGCAAAGCGCAGCAGAGCGCATCGTGGCCACTCACTTCGACGCGGAAGGTCTTGCCAACGCGCGGGCGCTCGCCGAAGCGCATTTCAGTCTACGAGCAGGCACCGCAGCCTATGCCAAGCTCTTCAACTCGCTTTGAGTAGGACCAAGTGACAAACGCGACAAGCGCGCTTGACGTTTTTATAAATCTCTCCACCTCCCTCCCTACAGTGTATTCTTAGTCATTCCGGAGGTTTATGGCTCCCATCCGAGAAAAACCGAGGGCTTTCGTCAACGAGGGCGTGATCCCTTTGGACTCGAACGTCGAAGTCAACGACGTGAAGGGCACCACTGCCAAGCCTCCCGTGGGCGAAGCCCCTCCCGCGCTTCCGCTCGATGGCATGGACGACCCGGCGCAGCAGGCAACCACTGCCCCAATCAAGCCAAGCATCACGCTGCCACTCCCCAAAGCTATCGATGTAGCGCATCTCGAAAAAGACGTCGTCATTGCGCGTGCCGGCTTGGACGAAGGACCACAGGTCTTTCAAAAAGCAATGCAGCGCTATCAGACCAAGGAGAACCGCGAGGCGATCCTCTATGTGCTGCTGCAAGATGCCGGGCCCGAGGCGTTAACCAAGGCCGAGAAGATCATGCAGGGCATTTCGGACCCTGCCCTCAAACAGCAGTTCGACATTGCGATTCGTGTTCGCCGTGAGCAGCTACCAGACGGCGCGCTCTACAACGTTGAGTCGCAAGAAGCAGTGCAGGCCTATCGCAAGTTTGTTGGTCCGACCTGTGACGCCTGGTTGCGGCAGCTCGAGATCTCTCCTCAGGACCTACGCACCTGGTTGACCGCGCCTGCCGATGCGCCGCCGCCTGCTTCGATCAAAAAAGTGCTCGACGACGTCAAGGCGGGCAACGCAACCTACTCGAACATCAATTTCCTCATCTACGCGACGCCGCTCTTTGGCGAGCTGCACAAAAACGCAGACAACAAGGACCTGATCGATCTCACGGCCAAAGCGCGCAGCTTAGTCGTGAAGGTGAACAAACAAGAAGCAGGTGCACTCGAGAGCGAAGCGCTTGGCCACGATAAGAAGGCCGGAGAGCTCGAAGCGCTAGCGAAAAAAGAGACGGACCCAGAAAAGAAAAAGAAATACACGACCGACGCGCAGACCCAGCGCGGTATGGCCAAAACGCAGCGTGATGCCGCCATCATCACCACCGCAAATCTCTCGCGCATGTATGAGGCCCAGATAGGCAAGACGACAGGCGCGGCGCAGCAACATGCGCGCGAGCAGCACACCGATATGAGCGACGGCGTCGCACGAATGGTGTTCGTCGAAGGTCAGAAACAGGCCGAGCTGGCGATCGAGCTCAAGTATACCGACGAAGATCCGGTGCGTCTCACCGACACGCCGCCCACCGGAAAGCCGGGAGATCCCAATTGGGATCCCGGCGGCGTCGGTTATTGGATCAAAAACACCGAAGCCTTTGATCCCGCGGCGAAGACCAGCGGCAGCCACGTCTCACTGAAGACGCAGTACACGGGCTACAAACGTTATGTCGGCGAGAAGTTCCTGGAGACTCTCGACTATCCGCCAACCAAGTTGCCGGCCGAAGTAAATAGGCGCGTCATCGAGCTTCGCACGCAAAAGATTCAATTATTGAGCGAGGAGAAACGCACGGCCGAAGGCCGCGTGAGCCTGCTCATGGGTCAAGAGAAGCGTACGCCAGCGCAAGATGATGAGCTGCTGCGACTGAGCTCGAGCTTGCAGCAGCTCACGACCGAGCTGAAGAACGAGAAGGCAACGATTGTTGCCGCGATCAACGAAGCAGAAAACGGGGCAAAACAACTCGAAGCGGCGCAGCAGCAGGTACACGCACTCGGACGCGAGATCGATGGGTACGACTACCGCGCAGACGACGGAACGATTCAGCGCGCGCCTGGCCTCAAAGCCCAGATCAAAGCGGCAGAAGACGATCTAAAGGCTGCGGGCGATCGTCCTAAAGGACCACTCCAAGAGAAAGTGGCCCACCTCAAAGCGCAACTCGCGGGCGTCGAGCAGCAAAAGCTCGCCGCCGACAAGAATCTAACAAAGGTAGACGAAGCGCTGACCAAGCGCGGTCAACCCGATCTCGGCTATGTTTTGCGCGACACCGAGTTGCCTGTGCTGCAAGCGCTGAACGCCGAGTTCGACGCCAAAGACGTCGATCCCGACAAGGGGCCTTCGCTCGACGCGATCTACGCACCTGCGGTGAAAGCCACGGAGTACGTCGAAACGCACTTGCTGCCAACGACCGACGGGCTCGTTGGTGTCGCAGACAAGGACAAGGTCAAGTTTGGAGCGGCCGCGGCAAGCGCGGGAACGTTCTGGGCAGGCAAGTCTGAGGCCGAACGAGGCGACAACAACAAGCCAACACAAGCATCGATCGACGACGGTAAGCGCGCCCAAAAGTGGGCGACGTATTCCTTCGATGCACTTCATTTTCTGGGACCGGAATCACAAGAGCGTCAGGAGTTGGCGCCCATCGTTGCCAATGGCAGCCGGCTCATGGCGGTCAGTCTGGCGGGCGTCGATCCAAAAGATGCACTCCTACTATTGCGCTATGCCGACGAGTCTACTGGCCTCATCGACCTAGAGAACATTTCGCCAACACGGGCCGACGGCAGCAAGAAGTCCGCTGAAGACCTTGCCGAAGAGAAAAAGGCGAAGAAGGAGGTCAAAGACAATCTCATCCGCGCCAATGCCCTCGATGGCGCGATGAAGGTCACGCTAGGGGCACTGCAGACAACACATCAGGACCGCGACGTGACGATGGCGGCCATCCGCCGAACACGCGAGCTCATTGGAAAAATTCAACCCGCAGATGACAAATCAAAAGCAGCGCTGAGTCAGCTTGGCGCCATGGAGCACTTTGTCACGGGCGTGCTTGGGCTAATCTCCCTGCGCAAGAGCAAGGCGAGCGAAGGTGCCAACGTCGCAAAGAACGACATCACCATTGCGCAGCACGAGATGGATGAGACGCTCGCGCAGACACAATCGTTCGTCGTTGACATGCCTGCGCTCAGCACGATCGTGCTTGCGGCCGGCGTGGTGCTCGATGACGACATCGACCAAGCGCAGCTCGAAAGCGGCGCCCTCGACATGGAGGGGCTGCGAGAGGCCATCAAGAAGAAGTCGCTCAAGAGCGCGCTGTCGCCGGTTGAAAAGCAGCTTCAAAAGGATCTCGACGCCCTGGCCATGATGGAGAGCGTGTTCACCAAAGCGAATGCGCAGGGACGCCAGTTCGAAGTCTACAAGCTCGTCGCCACTGGCAACCTGAATGGGCTTCAGGCGGTTGCGGACGAGCTTGGCGCAGATAACGGAGTGGGAGGTGCATTCAACGCGGATCAAGTGAATGCGCTCATCAGCGACGATCAAACAGTATTCAAGGACTACTTTAGGCACGGAGCGAGCTACTATAGAGACGTCGAAGCGCAGGGCTTCACCATTGTGGACGCCACAGACGAGGTTGAAGCGCTCAAGATGCAAGAAGGCGTGGCGGTCACCGGCGCGCAGGCCTTCACCGTCAACACGGCACAACAAGGCGCGCGCAAGTATCAAAAGGACATGGTGCCAGTCATCATGGGCGTCGCCGCTGGCGAGATGGTGCTCAGCTGCGTAGTGCCAGGCGCCGCGCTGCGCACCATGGCGTCAGTCGGGCGCTACGTCAAAACAGCGGCGGTCGTCATTCGCGTCGTTGGTGCACTCAACAAGGGCCAGAAAGCCTACAAGACCTATCGTGTGGTGCGCGCGGCAACCGCGACCCTAGGCTTCATCGCCAAAGCAGGCGCGCGTTATCAATCGTTTGCAAAGAGCGGAAAAATCGCTGGGCTCGTCTGCAAAGTCGGCGAAGCGTACATGTGGTTCGGCGTGCAAACCGGCGTCACCAAAGTCGCTGAAGCCGCTGGCATCCCCAAGAACACCTTTGGCGGCAAGCTGTTTTACTTCTCGGTAGGTGCACTCGGCACCAGCGCTCAGAACAAGATCGCAAAAATGACAGAGGCCGGCAAAGAGCTCGTGCTGCCCACCGCGCAGTTCCTCGCCACGCAGTTTGTCATTCCGCAGCTTCCCAAAGAAGACCAAGCGAAGTGGAACACCGTCATGGAATACGGCTTCCCTGCCGTTGGCGCCATGATCGGCTCGATCCAAGAGCACCGCGGCTTCCAACGTCAGCATGCGACGGAAGCCATGGGCGCATTCAATGCGACGCTCGGCGAGCATGGGCACGCGCCCTTGAACGAGAAGCAAGTAGGGCAAGGCGCAGACCTGCTGTACAAAACGTCGACGGCCAAAGACGAAACCAGTTTCAACAAAGCGCGCGAAGCACTGCGCGAATGGGCGACGCAGAACAAGGTTCCCGATCGCGCTTTGGCAGGACTCGATCAACAAGCAGCCGTCGCCTACGCCGGCACCAAGCACCTAGGCGCCGACGTCAACTTCGCGAACAAACCACCCACCGGGGAAAGCCTCGTCAAGCTCTACGATCAAACGGTCGCAAGCATGATGAAGGCAGACCCGACGATGCCTATCGAAACAGCGCGTCTCTACGCGCAGCAATTGGTCGCGGGCAAAGTACAAGCTGGCATGCCGATCGTCGCTGAAGGGCAAACACCTTCCGCCGGTGACGCCAAAAAAATCGCAGCGCTCGGCGGCGCGCTCGACGCAGTCAACCTCTCGATGGCGCACGACACGGCGCTCACCGGCACGTTGTCCGCGGCAAAGAAGCAGGGCCTTGATCTGACGAGCGACCAACAAAGCTTCGTTCGTGAGCAGCTCGTTCCCGAAATGATGAAAGGTCTTGGCAACGAGACCGCAACGCCAGAGTCGAATCAGACACTGCGCGCTGCACTGAGCGAGCGTTTGGTCAAAGAGCAAGGGCTGAGCCAGGCAGACGCAGACACCATCGTCACGAGCCTCGCTAAAACCAGCGCACAGCAAACGGCAGTCACAGCGACTGCGACGCGCATGGACGGCCAAATTCCTGAGACACTCGTTCGTGTGGCCGA
>JBIKMD010000325.1:0-5633 GCA_044359465.1 Myxococcota bacterium | reverse complement strand
GATGAAGCGCAAGCGAACACGAGAGCGTTCCGTTGGGATCGATCTCACCCTCGCAAAGCGTTTCTCCATCGCTAAAGACCGAAACCGAAAGTCCCGAACGCGCGTAAACAGAAACAGACAGCGGACTGTCTAGCGTTTCGCCGCACAGCCCATCGCTGGCGAAGGTCGGCGCAAAACCGGCACCATAGGGCACCGCTTCAATCGTGACCTCCCCGGCGCCGCCATTGGTCGCTTGGCGCGTCACCGGATTGAGATCCGTACCGCCAAATCCGCCGCGGATCTCTGCTGCGCAACTGGAACCAACAAAGCTCACGTAGACGCTACCACCACCGCCGCCGCCACCTGGACCGTGGTCGGTAAAAGTGGAGCCACCCTGCCCGCCCACGGCTGAGATCAATGCAGGACAAGCGCTGGGCGCAAGCACCTGCAAGCTAATGGCTCCGCCAGCACCTCCGCCGCCTTCGCCATCGTTGACCAGCGGAGCTCTCGGCACTTTTGATCCGCCGTCGGCTCTCACTACCCCTTGGCCGAACAAGGAACCGGCGCGCACCCAAATGGCGCCGCCGCCGGGGGCGCCCTCCATACGAGGCGGAAAGTCGTTGTTCACTTCACCTGCCCCGCCGCCGCCACCCATAATCAGCTGGTCACGCGGATCGCGCTGAATCGGGGCGCCGCCCAAACCACCGGTCTCACGATCATCCCCCGCCCAGCTCTTGCCGTTGCCGCCAAGACCCGCGCCGCCGCCGCCACCACCACCGGCGTTGTGACAATTTCCGCCGCCACCGGCGTTGGCTACGTTGCCTTGGCCATCCGCTGCGCCGCGAGCAATCCCTTCACCTTTGTTGGCGCCGCCGCCCGAGTTTTGAGAGGTTGTACCAGCAAGGCCCGTCGAGCTGATGTCCGGTGGTCCGTCCAGCGCTGTGCAACCACGAATTTCATTTGAAGCGTTGGCGTTTGAGCTCGTTGTCGAAACCCCTCCCTGAAAACCAGTGCCGCTGACATCTATCGCACCTTGCAGAACGAAGGTTCCGCGCACGAGAAGTGCCACCACACCTCCGGTTGCGCCGTTCCACGCAGGGGCGGTGATTTGGGCATCGAGTGGCACCGTCAATGCGTCCAATTCAGCCACACGAATGACTTGTGCCGTTGCGCGCGCATAGGAGGACGTTAACGGCGCATCTAAAAGAATCCAGGTTGGGCCCACGCTACGCACACGCGCGAACTCAAAGCGTCCGACCTGAGCGCCGCGCACGTCCAGGGTGCCTTGCGATCCTGAAGGCGGCGTATCGAAACCCGCCACTTGCCACACCATGACCAAATCGCCTGCAGCAAACGCGCTTGGTGCGCTCACGAACACCTGCGAACCGCTCGCATCCTCAGTGATCGCAGCGTAACGGTTGAGCACGTTTGGCCCCGCGGCCGCGACTACGCTGCCGTCGCGTCCCGAGCCGAGCCCCACAGCGTCAGGCGCAGCGAGCAAGAATGCCAGAACAAACGCCATTTAGTTTGCAATACCCGTGGCCTGGATCTGCACGATCGATTGACCGCAGAACACGGTAGCGCTGGCAGCCGCTTCGAAACGTACCTCGCGCGACGTAGCGTTCGCATTCGGTGGAGCAAACTCGAGCGTGATCAACGCGCTGGTGTTGCCATTCAAAGTGGCACCAAGCGAGCCGGTGGGCCCGGTCGGGGCGCTCGCCGGAACTCCCGTCGAGAAGCGATAGCTCGCCACCGAGTCGCTAGGCCCACGCAGCGGGAGAATAGTAAAATTCAAATCGGTGATTTCTGCGTTGCCCGTATTGAACGCGACGAAACGCGCCGCAGGCGGTGAGCTCACGGTCGCCGCATGTGCAAAGGTGCCGAAGGCGATATTGCCCTGTGTGTTACCCGTCGCAGGCGACTGACGAAGCTCGAGGACTACGCCGCGGGCGGTCGCATTCAAGGTGACAGTCGTGGTGGCGCCATTGTCGCCAAGCACCTGGAGCGTATCGGCCAACCCGTTTGTCGCAACCGACGATACAGAAGAGACGGGGCGCGTTCGGATGTAGATCGTTTTCACCTGCGCCGCCGCAAATGCGACTGATGCGATGGCAGTGTACGGACCCGCTAGGTTCTCGGAGATCTCGAATTGTGAGGCAGCGTCACGGTTGAGCTGCAACGTCACATTGGTAGCGGCGCCGCGATTGGTGAGATCGAACGAATCCACTTTCAATGGATTCGACCCACAATCGAGCGAGCCGAAGTTGAGGGTGCCTGGAAACGCCACCAGGGTTGGTGTGGTGCCGGTGCCTGACAAGGTCAGCGACGCGGGCAAAGGATTGCAGCGCGCGCTCGTCTCGGAAACGACCACAGTTGCCGCATCCGCGGTGGTCACGGGTTGTGAGGCTGTGAACGCTACCGTCACAGGAACCGTTGCGCCAGCAGCAACTGTGACAGCCATTCCACTTGCCACGGAAAACTCAGAGAGCCCCGCCACATGCGTGACATCCACCGGCGCGTTGCCGGTATTGGTCAGCGTGATGAGCTGGCTGATGGGTTGTCCCACCGCCACGCTACCAAAGGCTATCGAGCCCGAGCTGCGCGCCAAAATATATCCGCGTGCCGTCTGTTCGAGCGCAACGGTGTGCGGCGTATCCGCAAAGCCACGCGTAGTGACTACGAGCGTGTCATTATAAAGGCCAGCCGTCACCGCGCTGGTTGCTGGAATCTGTTTTGGCGTGAGGGTCAGCGTGACGCTGCCATTGGCAGGCACCACGCCGCCGCCTGAAGAGACGACGTAAGGAGACAATGGACCGCGGCCAAGCGCGGCAGAGAACGCCGTGTCCGCGCTACTCGCGTTGCTGATCGTAACTGTTTTGGGCGCAGCCGTTGCACCGCAATCCGTGAGCCCTGCATCACCGAACGAGAGTGTCGCGGGCGATACTGAAATTTCAGCGTTCGACGCGCTGGCGCTGAGCTGAAGGGGCGCCGGCAAGGCGCCGCACAAAACGTCGTCACTGCTGACACCAAGCGTGATGTTGCCCGTTGCGGGCGCAGTGCTCGTAGGTGCGAAGGTGACGAAGGTGGTAAACAACTCGCCCGCCCCAATGGTAACAGGCACTGAAGGAACGGAGAAGCCTGTGCCTGAGCTCTGCAGGGTCACTAGCGCGGGGGCCGAGCCCGAATTACGCACGCTGATCGCATTTTGGGTTTGCACGAGTGGCACCGCTCCAAAATCGATCTTCGTGCTGGAGAACGTCAGTTGAGCGCCGCGCGCGGTCTGTTTGAGCGCAATGCGCGAAGGTGAGGACTGTGCAATGTTGGTAAGGACAGTGACCGTGTCATTCAGCGCGCCAATCGTGGTGGAGGCATTGGCCGACACCGCATTTGGCGTCACGTCGATCTGAACGTTGCCGCCGGGATTGATGGTACCGGCGCTGACCGACAAGGTGTACGGAGAGGTGTTGCCGCGCCCAAGCGAAGCCGTCCATTTGAAGGCTGTGCCACCCGGATTGGAAATAACGAAGCTTTGTTGCGGAGCCGTTGCGCCGCAGCTCACTGCGCCAAAATCGATCGCATCGGTGGAGAGCAGCACCACCGGTCCTTCCACCTGAACCTCCGTGTCGACTTGCGTACAGGCGGACAGAACGACCAACGCAACACACAATACGCGCACTCAAACCTCCGATGTCAGACTGGGTCGAGGATCGACGCAGTAGGCGACCTCGGTGGTCCGCCTCAGAAAAAAAAGTGTACTCATGAGGTCTCGCGTGCTCAACTTTTGTCCGTGCTGAAATGCTTTTCAATCATGGCGGTTCTGACTTTCGCGACTAGCGCGTTTGGCCAGACTTCCTTCGATGTCCAGATCGTTCGCCCCTCACCACACGCCAATAGCGACTTTGGTGTGGAGTCGGCGCGGCTACAACCGTCACTAGGCGTGCGCGCGGCGCTGTTCTTCAACTACGCATTTCAGCCACTGCAACTCGTAGACGGAAGCGGCAACCGCGCGTTTGGCCTCGTAGAACATCGGCTGGACGCCCATCTCCTTGGCGCGATCAGCTTATTCGACCGTTTGGCGATTGGCCTCGAAGTGCCAGTCACTTTGTATTCGGCGGGCGAGATTCCAGATCTCACGTCTGCGACCGCCGGCCGCACCTTTGGAACTGCAGCGTTCGGCGATTTGCGCCTCACGCCCAAAGTGGGCCTCTTGCTTCGAGATCAGCACAAGGTTGATTTGGCCGTCACAGCATCGCTCACCTTGCCCACGGGAAATAAAACGGTCTTCTCTGGCGATCGCACGGTCACCTTTGGTGCAGAAGTCGACCTCACAGTTCCGTTCTGGATCGCCGAGCTGAGCTTCAACCTCGGCTACTTGTGGCGCGAAGAGACGCAAATCTTCAATCTGCGATTGGGCCAAGAGCTCTACGCTCGCGCCGCATTCGCGATCGATCTTGCGCGCTACGGACTACCGCTGCGCCCTTTCGTAGAGCTGCACGCGCGCACTTCCTTGAGAAACTTCATGGCAGTGCAAGCCACACCGTTAGAAATTGACGCTGGTGTTTCGTGGCGCTTTTTTCCCTTGCTCAAAGCAACGCTGGGCGTGGGCCGCGGCATCGTTCCCGGATACGGCGCTCCGTCTTTGCGCGTCTTTGCGGGCCTCGAGTTCACCTGGGAACGGCCCAAACCAGCCTCGGCGCCAGCTTCAAAACCCGCCTCGGAACCTGTCGCTCAACCCGTTTCACTTCCGGCGAGCGAACCCGCTTCGGAGCCTGCTTCCGTGCCCGCCTCTATCCCAGTTGCAGCGTCGCTACCTGTCATAGACAGCGACGGCGATGGACTGAATGACCTGATCGACGTGTGTCCAAACGCCGCGGAGGTCGTCAACGGCGTAGACGACGAAGACGGCTGCCCAGATGAAGGCAAGACGCTCGTCATCGTCAAGGCAGAGCAGATCGAGATCTTGGACAAAGTGTACTTCGAGACAGGCAAAGACAGCATCCTGGCCAAATCGAACGCGCTACTCGATCAGATTGCTGCCGTGATGAAGAACCACTCCGAAATCAAATTGATGCGCATCGCCGGGCACACTGACAGCGTTGGACCAGAGAACAAGAACCTCATCCTCTCGCAGCGCCGGGCAGAGTCCGTGAAACGCTATTTGGAAAGCAAAGGCATCGCCCCCGCTCGTCTAGAGGCGGTGGGTTTTGGCGAGAGTAAACCAGTCGTGCTCGACAATTCGGCAAAGAACCGCGAGCGCAATCGCCGCGTCGAGTTTCTCATTCTCGAACGCGACTAAACGGGCTCCGCGCGCAATAAGTTGAAGGTCGCGCAAGACACGCTACGCTCAAGAGATAAGCCACCTACTTACAAGACAAAAACACGCATTCGGGGCCCTCGGGATGCCGTCAGGTTCGAACCACAAGCAGGACGTGTGTTCTCATAGGCGACCCGCGCGACCTCTCTCCTCGAGGTAGTCCATGCTACGTCCACGTTTCCTTCTCGCTTGTCTGCTCTCCGCGTGTATTCCGAGCGTAGGGCCCTCGAACCCCTACGACCCAGATGTGCCGGCGTCCCTGCAAGCCAAAGCGTTGCTCAGCGGCGTCGTGACCGACATTGCAGGAACGCCAGTAGCCGGCGCCACCCTGCGACTGAGC
>JBIKMD010000324.1:0-5654 GCA_044359465.1 Myxococcota bacterium | reverse complement strand
AGCTTCCTCGTTTTGCAGGCGGCGGCACTTGGCTCCTCGTGGGAGACACCCTTGGTCCTGTGCTTGGTGTGGCAGCAAACTGGTACCTTGGTCACGCGCGCGCATGGTTCGATGCGGGCGAAGACCCAGCGTCCATGCACTGGTCCTTGATTGTGTTTGCCGTGATCATCGCACCGCTCTTTGAGGAATACATCTTCCGCGGACTTTTACTGACCGGACTCAAGCGTCAGCTCTCGCCTGTATTCGCCATTCTTGCGAGCGCTGCGCTGTTCGCAGTGGTGCATCCGCCGCTGTCGATCGCGCCGGTGTTCGCGCTCGGCGTTGGTGCAGCGGTGCTGGCGACTCGCTCCAAGCGTTTGCTGCCAGGCGTGGTGCTACACTTCAGCTACAACGCCACCATCGTCTTTTTGGCGATGGCTACTTGATCGCGCGTTCGGCAGCGCGAAGTAGGGGACCCGCGGAGACGGGCGCGCCGGTGGCAGTCTTCATCCAAAGATCGGGCGAGACTGAGCCCGTACGCGCCATGCGATCGAACTCGACGCCGAGTGCTGCTTGTTTGTCCAAATGCTCCTCGAGCTGCGCTTCGATCATATGCCCAATCGGGTAGTCGATCACGTAGAGCGGGTAGGCGATCATGTGCGAGTAAATACCGAGTAGCGCCGTCTCACCTTTGCCGCCGAGCACGGGTGCGTAATACTTGTCCCAAATCTCCCGTGCGATTTTGACCGTCGCGTCGCGCAGCTGCTCCGGCGTCGCCTTCTTATGCTCGTACATCCAGTGCCACACGGCGACGTCAACCAGGCCCACGCCCGCGATCTCCCACGTGCTCCAAAAGTCGTTGAGCACCTTCATGCGTTTGCTCTCTTCATCTCGCTTTTGCGTGATGCCGAGCAAATCCAAGTCGCGGCTTTGAAACACGAAGGCGAGCGCCTCCGTGAAGGCGCTGTTCGGCACGCCGGCGAGGAGCGTATAGTCCACGTCGTATAGCGAGATGACTTGCTCTACGTTGTGCCCAAGCTCGTGCACGGCAATGTTGTAGCCTTTGTAGTTCATCCCGTCTTTTTCGATGCGTGTGCGCAAATGCGGAAAATCACCGCGGCGTTGTGCTTGAAGCGCATGGCCCGCGCCGCGCGAAGGATCCACGAGGATGTGATCGGCAATGAACTTGGCGCGGTCTTTGGGAAAGCCAAGCTGCTCGAGAATGCGCGGAATGTCAGCCTTGAACGCCTCTGGTGTTGGGTATTTTTGCCGCGTTTTTTTGTCTAGCTCGGCTTCGTCAATGGACGCGCGCGCTTTGAAACCATCGTACCAAATGTCCTGAGGTTCTAGCTTGCGACCGAGTCGCTTTTCTATTTCTGCGGCAACTTTAGGAACAATGGGAGAGGTGAGCACTTCTTCCATGAGCGCTTTCACCCGCGCTTCTGGAAGCTCGCGGCTGAGCTCGAAGCTGCGCGCAATGGCCGTCTTCGTTTGCGGTGAATACGGATCGATTTCCATGGCCGCTTTCGCCACCGCCAAAAGATGTCCATAACGCGTAGCTGGCTCCGGCGCCGCTGACACTTTGATCCCCGTGTCTTTGGGCGCGCTGCCATCGAGCTCGCCTTCAGGCGTGGCGACGACGGTGTTCTTGAAGGGATCCCAATCGACGCGTGGGTTGTTGATGACAGAGAGCGGGATCGTTTGCGTGACAATACGATCCATGACTTTGACGATCGCCCGCTGCTTGGCGAGGCCGTTCGTTTTGTCTGCGTAGTTGCTCTTGAGCTCGTCGCGCAGGTTCCAATGCGAGATGAGCTTTTTCTCCTTGGGGAACAAGCGCGCGCCGCTCGCATCCACCACGTGGTGCATCCACACGTTGTACTCGTCTATGTAGAGGCTCGCTTTGGCCGAGACATCAGCGTTCTTTTGCAGGACGTCTGCGGGAATGCGCCGTGTAAAACGCCCGGCAAGACGTGTGTCTGCCCAGGCGCGGCGTGTGAGCTTGTCACTACCATCGAGACGCTCTTGCAGGCTGGTGACGGGAAAATTGAGCAAAGCGACGAACGCGATCTTGGTCTTGAACGCATCGTCGTTGAAGTGGCTCATGGGATCGTAGCTCGCGAGCAGAGGATCAAGGGGCATGAGCGGCCCAATATCGAGTTGGGTGCCGCGCTGAAGCTCGCGACCAATCTCCAGATTGTGACCGTCTACTTGCTCGAGCGCATATTGCAAACGCGCGAACGTGGTTTCGAGCTCTTGACCACTCACGAAGTGCTCACGCGCGAACGCAGCGAGATCACCATCAGCGTCGCGCCAAAGGGATGCCACTTGCGCAAGGCCTCGCTTCACGCGTGTTTCATCGCCGTGTTTTTGAATGAGCTCTTTTTCGAGCTTGGGAAGATCGACTTTTGGCGCAGCGGCAAGAAGGAGTGCGAGCAGCAACATGGCCGCAGCTCGTAGACGCGATCGAGCGTTCATTGCAACGAGCAGAAGCGAACGGAAAATGACGGCTCACGCTGCGTTAGTGCGTCTCGCCTTCATCTCGGCGACGATCCCTAACTGCCTCCCCGCGTCCGCGATGATACGGCCCGTCACACGTAAGCACGCGCACGCCGCGAAGCTCACCCATGTTCACGTTAGTCGCGAGAGGAATGCCCTTCGCAAGCCGCGATGGCTGATCGACATTGAAGCGTTTTGGCGGGAGCGCGCGAATCGCTCATTGCAGGGAGTAAATGAAGCTGTAGTTCACCAGCACGTTGTTGGCCACGCTCTCTGCGTAACGAACGGTCACCAGATCACCTTGCGCGACCGCTACAGTGGCTGCGCTCGTGCAAGAAGTCGTTCCTGAAATGGTGCAGCTCGTGGAGTCAGCGCCGTTGATGCGCAGGGTGAGCGTGATCGTGCCTGCTGGTGTTGCCGAAACGCGGGCGGTCATGTTGCGCAAGAAGCCGCTCGTGGGCATGGCCACGCGGCCTGTGACTTCGGCGGCGGTCGAGGTGGCTGAGCTCGGCGGAAGGAAGGTGCTGTTGTTGGGATTGTTCGCGCCAAAGTTGGCGAGGAGCATGCCGCCGAGCGCGCCTGTTGCGCCAGTCGCCCCCGTAGCACCCACTGCACCTGTTGCACCGGTGGCACCCACCGATCCAACCGCGCCCGGTGCACCATTACAAATGTAGTCGCTGCCTGAGGCTGACAAGTACTCGATGCCGCCAAACGCGCACTCACTGAGCGGTGCTGCGCCAACAGCTACGACTGAAACACCAGCCACGCCTTGCGCACCCGCAGGACCTTGCGGGCCTTGTGCGCCTGCAGGACCTTGCGCGCCTGTTGCGCCAGCGGGACCTTGCGGGCCTTGTGCGCCAGCGGGACCTTGCGCGCCCGTTGCGCCAGCGGGACCTTGCGCGCCCGTTGCGCCAGCAGGACCTTGTGCCCCTGGCGCACCGGCTGGGCCCTGTGCGCCCGTGGGACCTGTTGCGCCCGCAGCACCATCAATGCCTGCAGGACCTTGCGCACCCGTTGCGCCAGCGGAGCCCGGAGGTCCGACTGGGCCTTGTGCGCCGGTGGCACCATCGTTGCCAGTGGGGCCCTGCGCACCGGTCGCACCAGGAGGTCCGACCGGGCCTTGAGCGCCGGTTGCACCGTCGTTGCCAGCTGGACCTGCCGGGCCTTGAGCGCCCGTTGCGCCGTCGTTGCCTGGTGGACCTGCCGGGCCTTGAGCGCCCGTTGCGCCGTCGTTACCTGCTGCGCCTTGTGGTCCCGTCGCACCCGGTGCTCCGTGACAGACGAGGCTGACTTGCGAGCCTACCGTGTAGCTGATGCCACCGTTCGGGCAGTCTATGCTTGGACCTTCACTTGCTCCAACAGGAGTTTCGCCGGCTGCACCTGTTGCGCCCGTTGCGCCATCCGCGCCCGCTGGACCCGCATCGCCGGTGGCCCCCGTTGCGCCTGTTGCGCCTGCTTCGCCCGTTGCGCCTGCTTGGCCTGTGGGACCCATCATCCCGGGGGCGCCGTCAGACCCCGTTGGACCCATGAGCCCAGAGGAAGAACCCACCCAGGCGCCGCTCTCGTCGACGATTTTATTTCCGCCAACGTAAATCGCCGTTGGGTGAATGTCGCCGGTCGCGTCTTCACACACGAGCGCGTACGGCACACTTCGCATCGGAAGCCGCGGCGACATTTCAGGGTCCTCACCCACGGTCACACCGAGCGAGATGTCGCCACCCCAAATCGCACCGAACGCTTGTATGCTGCCTAGCTCGACGACGAAGTAGCCGTTGTTCACCGGCACTTGCGCGTGTGTTTCGGTCCACACTTCGGTGCCGTTGTCATAGAGTTTGAACGTCAGATCTTGAGGTGACGTGAGCGCGTTGCCACTCGTGTCGTACAAACGGCCATCGATCATCAGCGTTTGCGGCGCAGCTTGCGCGGTTGCAGCGAACAGCAAAACCAAAAAGGCACTCTTCATTGGTCACCCACAGTGCTCGGTCGCAGTTGAAAGCCAGGCGACGACCCCTGTGTCGTTCGGCCTACGCTCACTTCCATTCGGTAATTCGGGCTCGCGAGCGATCCACCGGCTGCGGTGACGCTCACACTCGAGCTGCGTGCTGTGTTTTGGTTGCCGCTGCCGCCGCGCACTTCGGTACCCGGCGGGGTGATTGTCTCTTCGTCTTCAGCCGTGAGGAGCGGCGGCAGACAAGTGCAACGCGGTAGCGCAAGGCTGAAGACAAAACCTAAGACGACTAAGACCCGAACAGACATCACACGAGCATAGACGCAACCTTCGATTTTCGCTGCTTTCCCGCAGGCTTTATCCCACCCCCGCGCACAGCGTATGGGAGAACCATGAAAATCGCGATCTTAGGGACCGGCATGGTGGGGCAGACGATTGCCAAGAAACTCGTTCAGCTCGGACACGACGTGCGCATGGGATCACGAAGCGCAAAGAACGAAGCCGTGCTGGCGTTCGTCAAAGAAGCGGGCGGAAAAGCGAGCGCAGGAACCTTCGAAGACGCCGCGCAGTTTTGCGACCTCGCATTCAATTGTACAAAGGGCAGTGCATCGCTCGCCGCCGTGACGCTGACGGGGCATGAAAGTTTGCAGGGCAAGATCTTGATCGATGTCTCGAATCCACTCGATTTGTCGAAGGGCGTACCTACGTTGTTCACTAGCCGTGATGACTCGTTAGGCGAGCAGATTCAACGTGCGATTCCCAGCGCAAAGGTGGTGAAAACGCTCAATACGGTCAACGCCGGCATCATGGTGGATGCGGCGAAGCTGAAGGCCGAGCATGACATGTTTCTCTGCGGCAATGACGCGGATGCCAAACAAAAGGTCAGCGCTTACCTGCGCGAGTGGTTCGGTTGGAAAACACTCATCGATCTGGGCGACATCACTGGGGCTCGGGCCATGGAGTCGTACGTTCAGTTTTGGGCGCGCGTTTGGGGCGCTACGAAATCGGCAAACTTCAACATCAAGATCGTCCGCGACTGAGTCCGCAGGCTAACCACCCCGCTGACGCTGGTGCGATCGTCTACTTGGCGCCAGATCGCTCCCGCTGCGTTCTGCCCGTGGGTAAACGATCGCCGTTGTACCTCGAGGTGCTTGCACCGCTTCAAATCCCCAGCCGTATTTGGCGAGATCGATGGTTCCATCTTTGCGAAATCTGACGCCCTCTTTGC
>JBIKMD010000323.1:0-5663 GCA_044359465.1 Myxococcota bacterium | reverse complement strand
CGAGGATCATCTCCTCATACGTTGGCGCCGAGCGCTGCCGACTAGCAACAAAAATCCGAACAAGACGAGATCACCCGAACTCGGGGCTGCCCCGCACGCGCAGCCTTTGACCGAGGCAACAGGGGGGTTGGCCTGCGGTTGCTCTGGGGCCTCTGGTTCACCTGGATTCACAGGCCCAGTGGGGGTTGGCTCTTCTGTCTCATCACCAACGATGACGAGCGCTTCAGCCGGTTGGCTCGTGAGCACACCGTCACTGACCGTGAGCCAGAAGCGATAGCTACCAACTTCCGCCGGTGTGAACGTTGGTTTCGCGGCGCTCGTGGCCGACAACGTCGCGTCCGGACCACCCACTTTTTGCCAGGTGTAGGTGAGTGGTTGCCCCTCTGGATCGCTGCTGAGCGAGCCATCGAGGGTCACCGTCTCTCCGACTTGTGCTTGCTGCAGGCGGCCAGCATTCGCAATGGGTGCGCTGTTGGCGGGCGCCGGTGCATCAGTGAGCCGCGCTTCAATCTTCTCCCACATCTCTGGTTCGGCACCATCGTAGCCGAGCGCCCAAATGCCCAGGCCGCCCACATCGCGTTGCACCATGTACTCGAGCTTCAAATCGATGGACTCGGCGTCATCACACCACGTTTGCTGGCGCTGTCCGTTTTCCATGTAGGTCGTCCATGGGGTTTGCGAGTCGCTATCCCAGCGGCGGTCGAGCGCGAAGCGCGCCTTGCACTTGGTATAGAATTCCGACCCACCACCGCCCAGCGTTTTGGCACCAATCTGATCGCTTTCAGTTGGCCAGCGGCGTCCGTAGAAGGGCAGGCCCACCACGACGTTTTTGCGGTTTTCGATACCGCCAAATTGGAAGTAATCGTTGATGACCCATTGCAGGTTGCACTTGCTGCTCCAGCGTGCGCCTGCGGTGAGTGGGGCGATGGGCTGCGCCACGGTGCTGCCGCTCCAGCCGCAACCGTAATACATGATCATGATGCCGTCTGATTTGGTGAGCAGCTCGTCGTAGTCATACGCGCCAGTGCCATCAATGCTCGGACCCGCGAGGTTCACATGACTACCCGGCACTTCTGCATGAAGACGCGTGGTGATCTCGGACATGAAGGTGACAAAATTGGCTTTCGCGGACTTCGGCACAAATTCGAAGTCGATGTTCAAGCCTTCGGCGCCGTTCTGTTTGACGACGTCGACGAGCGTGTTGATCGCTGTCGCACGATTCGCCCCGCACAAGATGGCGATTTCGCTTGGTTCGAAATTGGTGATGGTGATGGTGAACTTCACGCCGTTGGCTTTGGCGTCATCTCTGAGTTGTCTGTAGCGTGCCCCCGCCAAACGGGTCTTAGAGGTTTGATCGATGGTCCCGTCGACGAGCAGGTTCACTGAAAAATACGAGAGATGCGAAAGCAGATCCCAATGGATGGGCGCGGTATCACTCACCCAGTAGGGCATGTACCCGTAAACTACGCGGTTGAGCGGCCTCACGGCCTCACGTGTTGGTCCGCGTGATCGGTGAATCCCTGGAATGGGCGTCTCCATGGTCAATGGGTCATAAGGATGGGTGACCAAGGCTTCATGGTGAGGGGAGACGAAGTTTTCGCCCGCAACTGCTTGATTTGTCAGCAATAGAAGAAGCGCTGCAAGAAGACGAAAAACCATAAGGGTTCGGGTTATAACACAGCGATGATTCTGCCGGTAGTGAAATGTAGGTATCGGCGCAGACAAATGCGAGTGCGGCCGTACACAACATCGCGCGATACCGTATTCCCTGATACTGATTGATTTTTCCCGTTAGGAACGATTTGGCGAGGACATATGTGCGGCATTGTTGGTTATATTGGTCCAAAACAAGCGGCGGGCGTCCTCATTGAGGGTCTGCGTTCACTCGAATACCGGGGCTACGATTCTGCAGGGATTGCGATTGTCGACGTGGTCGATGGCAAAGCGACGTTAAGCGTTGAGCGCGCCACGGGGAAGCTCAAGGCGCTGGAGCAGAAGCTGCAGGGGCGCACCATTTCTGGGCACCTCGGCATTGGCCACACGCGCTGGGCAACCCACGGCAGGCCGAGTGATGAGAATGCGCATCCGCATGAAGCCGATGGCGTCGTCGTCGTTCACAACGGGATCATCGAGAACTACCGCGAGCTCAAAGAACGGCTGATCAAAAAAGGCCGCAAGTTCCGCTCCGAGACCGACACCGAAGTGCTCGCGCACCTTGCTGCGGAACACATTGCGAGCGGGAAGTCGTTTGTCGACGCTGTACGGGCCACCCTGCAAGAGGTGACCGGCGCCTACGCCGTAGTGTTCACGAGCCGTTCAGATCCTGCGCACCTCGTTGCAGCCCGCGTGGCGTCGCCGTTGATTCTCGGCCTTGGTGATGGCGAGACCATGGTCGCGTCGGATATCCCGGCCATTCTGCCCCACACGCGTCAGATCTTGGCTCTAGATGAGGGCGAGTTCGCTGTGCTGAGCCGCAGCGGCATCGCGATTACGACGCTCGATGGCAAACCGGTCAGCCGTCAGCCGCGCACAGTCGATTGGTCCCCGGCGATGGCTGAGCGTGGTGGCTACAAACACTTCATGCTCAAAGAGATTCACGAGCAGCCGACGGCGGTGGCGGACACCTTGCGTGGGCGGATTTCTGGGGATGAAACGAGCGTGCTGCTCGACGAGCCAGAGATTCTGAATCAGCCGATTGATCGGATTGTCGTCATTGCCATGGGGACGAGCAATCATGCGGCACAAATGCTGCGTGACTATATGGAACGCGTGGCGCGTGTGCCGTGCTCGGTCGAGCTGGCGAGCGAGTTCCGCTATCGCGATCCGCTAGTCGGGCCAGGAACCCTAGCCATCGCGATCAGTCAATCCGGTGAAACCGCAGACACGCTCGCAGGCGCAAAGGAAGCAAAGCGCAAGGGCGCACGCGTGCTCGCAATCACCAACGTCATGGAGTCGTCGTTGGCGCGCATGGCAGATTCGCGTTTGTATACGCGCGCTGGCGTGGAGATTGGCGTGGCGTCGACCAAAGCTTACATCACGCAGCTCGTTGCCGGCTTTCTCCTGGCGCTGGCCGTTGCCGAGAAAAAAGGGACCCTAGACGCCGCAGCTCGCAAAGTGCACATTCAGAACCTGTTACATCTGCCAATATTGATTGCGAGTGTCTTGAAGACGGCGGACCAAGTCATGCTGCCCATGGCGAAAGCATGGCAGCAGGCGACGAGCGCTTTGTTTCTCGGGCGCGGCATGCAGGTGGCGACGGCTTACGAGGGCGCCCTCAAGCTCAAAGAGCTCTCGTACATTCACGCAGAAGGTTATGCCGCCGGGGAAATGAAGCATGGACCGATTGCGCTGATCGACCCAAACTTCATGGTGCTCGTGGTGGGTACTCGTGATGCCACCTACGAGAAGCTCGTGTCCAACGTTCAAGAGGTTCGCGCGCGTGAAGGACGCGTGTTCTGCATCGTCACCCAAGGCGACACGGCGCTGCGCGAGCTGAGTGAACAGGTGTTCGAGCTTCCTGCAACCTCGCCTGAGACCGCGCCCATCTTGGCCGTGCTGCCGCTACAACTGCTCGCTTATCACGTGGCCTGCCTGCGCGGCTTTGACGTCGACCAACCACGCAATCTGGCGAAGAGCGTCACCGTCGAATAGGCTCCGGTCCGGAGGACTGGTTGATCGTCTATCTCGCGCTTGTTTGTTTTGCCGCAGCGTCGCAACCGGACTCTCTGCCGTCTTCACAACCGATCAGTCAGGCCGAACCTCTTCCCGCGAGTGACGAGGCGGGTGCGTTCGACGTCTTCAATATCATCGAAGAGCAAGAACAAACCGTGGTCACCGGCTCCACCAAAGAGACTACCTTGCGCGAGTCGCCCACGAACGTGTGGTTGCTCGATCGCAAGACGCTCGACCGTCAGCCCATGCTCACGCTCTACGACGCTTTGCGCATGGTGCCTGGTATCAACATCATCGAGTAACGCAGGGGCAAAGTGAAGCGAATCTGCGCTTCATTGGCAGTTTTCCTGAACATCAATCGCTCACGTTAGTAGACGGACGCGCTGTGGCGTCCGACGCCATGGGCTACTTCGACTATTCGCAAGTCGATCTGCGCAACGTCGAGCGCATCGAAGTGGTGCAAGGCCCAAGCTCGACACTTTACGGCGCGAATGCGTTCTCGGGGGTGATCAACATCGTCACCAAAAAACCTACGCGCATTGGGCATGAACTTTCGTTAGCCGCAGATGGTGGCTTCGTGAGCGGGAACACAGGCGTGGACCGTCATGAGCCATTGAAGTTCGGCGGGCTCGTCCAAGGGCACGCTGGGTATGGCTACGGCTGGGGCAGTGGCGGCTTTCGCCTGAGCGCGACGGGCACGTTCATGGAGACCGCCGGCGCGCAAGGCAACTATACGCCGCTCATTGTGAGCACACCGGTGCGTCAAGGCTCGGCAACCTTCGACATCGAGCAGGACATCGGCGGCGTGAAGACGCGGCTTCAGCTCGGTGCCGCTCTCAAACGTAGTCCGTATCTGTTCTTCGAGCTCAGTGACGCGGGCCAGCAGGACTACTACGCGAGCTTCTCTCTCGAGAAGTCAGCGATGGCCGGAAACGATGACAGGATCACACTGGGTGTCTGGGTAAAGCACAATCGGATCGACTTCGCTGGCACTTACGCGGGGCTCGAAACGATTCCGTTCTTGCTCAACACGACCAGCATGGAAGCGCGGCTCGCGTACACGCTGCCCACGTTCTATCGCAACAGCTTGACCGTCGGCGCACAGGCCCGCGGTATCTTCGTTGAAGCGAACGAGCGGGTAAACCTTGCTCCGCCAGGGCAGCGGCAATTGCTCGCGGGCGTTTTTGTAGAAGACATGTTTCGTCCCGTGCAGCCACTCTTGCTCACCGCTGGTTTGCGCGTCGACACCCGTGAAATGGCGGACACGCAGGCTTTTCGTTATCTGTCATTCTCTCCGCGCGCCTCGATCGTGTGGCTAGTCAATGACGATCATTCGTTGCGCCTCGAGTATGCCTCGGCGTTTCGCACGCCTACAGCCGTTGAACGCGGTGTCAACGTCGCTGCGACAGATGGCACACCCATTGTTGCGGGCAATCTGGATTTGCGTAACGAGCGCGTGCATTCGTTCACATTCTCTTATCTTGGCCGAAAAAATTGGTTTTCTGCACGCCTAGAAGTTTGGGTCGAACGGTCGCTCGACAACATCATTCCGGTGCTGACGGCCGCCAATAGCCCCATTGATAACGTGGATGGTCAGCAGCTCTACGTCATTGAAGACACACGGCTGAAGTACCCATTTCACTTCTACAATAACGAGGGGTTTTGGATTCCGGGTGCCTCGGCAAAGTTTTCGGTTGAGCCCATTTCTACGTGGCGTCTGTCGCTCGTGTACATGTTCATGCCGTCACCACTCACCAATCGTATCGGGCTCATGAGCGATTGGCAGCCTGTGCGTGGTCTCAACGTCGCGGCGCAATTTTTCTACTATGGCAACGTCTACTCTCAGGTATTGCAGTACCCAACGCGTTTGATTCTCAATGCCACGGTCTCTTTGTCGCCAGCGGCGTTCGAGGGTACCACTTTCAGCGGTTTCATCGGTGCCCAGGGACCCACCCGCTGGTTTCCGTCTGGTTCTCCGCCTTCGCGGCGTA
>JBIKMD010000322.1:0-5672 GCA_044359465.1 Myxococcota bacterium | reverse complement strand
TGACACGCCGCATAGTGCTGCAGTGCCGTGGGCGAGAACGATCGCTGTGCCAAGGTATGCGCTGCAATCGCTTCAAGCGCTTCTGGCGCGGGATCAACGAGTCCATCCACGCCCTTCCAAGACTTGAGCCAACGACGACCACGAAAGCGGAGCGCACGAGCCAGATGCTCATTTACATTCAATAGATAATTGGCAGCACCGAGCGTTTGCTGCTCCGGCGATCGCAGCACCCCACCCAGCACAGCGAGATCGTATTCTGCCTCGTCAATCGCTTGCAGCGGCGATTGCGGCGCCGGCCAACCCAAACGCGCGTGCGTTTGCATGGCGGCAAGTTGCGCGAGGTGCTCAAAATCTTTGAGCGCACCACCTTCGATCACACGCAGCACTTCGAGCGCGTAAAACGACGGCGTGCGCGGACGACCCTGATCGCTGTCTAGGCGCGGATAAGAAAGCACCACGCGTCTACTTGCGGCACCAATCGCCAAGTGCAGCGCGAGCCTTTCGTCCTCTGCACGATCATCCGAGGTTTGCAGACTGGCGCCGAGAACAGCACGCTCGTCATCGAGCAACAAAGGATCTTCTACAATCTTCTGCGGGAAGATTTTTTCCGCGAGCCCGGGGATACACACGACGTCGAACGACAGACCGCGCGCCTCCTCTATGCTACCGACAAAGACGAGTCCGTAGCGTCTTCCTGTTGGCGGTGCGACGACGTGCGCGAGCTGGGTCTCCAGCACGAGGCGCACTTCTTCTAGTCTCACGCCGCCAACGTCTCGCATGGGCGCGAGCGTTTGCAGCAATGCGAGGGCTCGCTCTGGCTTGCGCAGCGCGCGGGTCGCAAGCGCTTCGAGCGCGGCGATCCACTCGCCCCAGGTACCTTCCACCGGTAACGACGCCAACTCGGCAATCAAAGGCAACGCAAAACGCGTGAGTGACTGGGTGGCGAGCACGTCGCGTTCGACGCCGCTTGCACGCGCTGCATCTCCATCACGTTCATAGACAGCGCGATCATGCTCAAGCTTGGCATGCAGACCGCCAAGGCGTCGCTCCCACCGCTCGCGCCCACCGATCACTGAGGCATCAACCAGGAGCTTTTCCCAGTGACGAGGCGCAACGAGGCCCTGATGCTGATCGTCAGGGGCCTCCTCGGCTTCAGACTCCGCACGCAAGCCGCGCAGCGAGTCCTCGTTAGGCGCCAGCGCTGCTGCTCGCGCCGCAGGCGGGGTACCCTCGATTGAAGACGGCATCTCACCAAGAGACAAATACTCCGAGAAACGCCGTGCGGAGAGCCCTTCCGCGGCACAAGCAAGCAACGCGAGCAACGCCCGGCCGCTAGGATCTGGCGCGCGAGAGCCACGCGCAAAATAAGCCGGAATGGAAGCGCGTCTCAGCGCCTCTTGGATGTGCGGCACGTACTCGCCGCTGCGCATCAGTACGGCCATCCGGTCGAGCGGTGTGCCCCGCTCCATCTCGGCAGAGAGCACACGAGCGAGCTCTACACATTCACGATTCGTTCCCGGCGCAGAAAGGACGGTGATCGCGTCACTCTTGTCCACCACCTCGCCGCCGCTTGCGAATAAGCGTCTTTGCAAGCTGGCCAGCGCAGACTGCGCGGGCGGATCCTCACGAGTCGCAGCTTCAGCAAGGGCCGATTCGAAGAACGTGCGCGAACGAGGATCTCCCACCGGAACAGTGGCGAAGACCGCACTCGCCCGCTTGTGCAATGCGGCGACGAAATGACTTTGGGCGACGTGGTCCAAGGGCACATCGACGAACACGAATGCTGCCGGCGGAAGTAGTGTTGCTTGTTCCTGCGCCAGAGCCAACAAAGCGGCCCGATCGGCAAGCCCGAGCGTTTCCAGCTCACGCGTGAATGCACCTACAAGATGCGCAAGATCACGGTCGTGAACAGGAGGCACACCTGCCAGACGTAGCTCCAACAAGGTGCGCGCGAGCGCGCGTGGCAAGCCTGGTTTGTCCACGATCGGGGCCAAGCGTGAGAGCTGCGCACGCTCCTTGTGAATGATGCGCGCGCACAGTGCTTCGAGCGCAAGGCCGGCGACGGGGAGCAGGTTCTGCTCGATGAGCTTGCTCTGGGCCAGCGTGAGGCTGAGTACGGTCATGGTCGTGCGTTCCCAACCAAGCGACGCTTTGCGCGCCGACAACGCTAGCGCGCGGCGGGAGACTTCAGCGGCAGCTTCATACGTGGCACCCACAATGATGACACGCTCGTCCGCACGTGCGGCCAGAAATTCGGCCGCCCGCGCACAACGCAAGTCAGCGCTGGGGCTCTCGATGATCACACGGGTGCCATGCCATGCCTCCCTAGGTGGAAGCGACAGCGTCTGCGCAAAACCCGAGCAAACCCATTTAGCCAGATGAAGCGCTGACACTCGAACGCTCGGTGGTGAAAAAACATGGCTACAACGCGCGCATGCCTTGTACGCCGAGCGGCGTCATTGGTTCCACAAGACGCGCAAGCGCATCGATGAACAGACGCACCTTCACCGACAGGTGTCGCCGACTCGGAAACACCACATAAACCGGCTTCAAAATGGGGGCATCTCGGGGAAAAAGGACAACGAGCCTGCCATTCGCCACCGCTTCCCGACAAACGATCGCTGGGACCTGCGCGACACCAACACCCGCGATCGCCGCGTCACATGCCATTTCGAGATCATTGACGACGAGAACAGGGTCAAGCTTCACAGCCGCCCCGCCCAGCGTCCAAGTTTCGCCGGGTTTGGTGCAAATGCATCGCATCGAGCCAAGGTTCGCCCGGGTGATGCGCTTGCTCGTAGCCAAGTAGCCTGGACTTGCCACCACATACACGTGTCCGTCGCCGAGTTTTTTCGTCGCGAGTGAAGAGTCGTCGAGCTCACCAATGCGAATGGCGAGGTCGAATCCCTCTTCGACGAGTTGCACGCGACGATCGGCTAGGACGACTTCAACACGCGTTTTCGGATGTGCGGCGAGATAGCTGGCTGCGACGGGGGCAAGATAACGACGACCGTAAAGAACAGGCGCCGAGATTCTGAGCACACCGGAGGGCTCGAGCTGCTGCCGCTGAACCTCGTGATTCGCCTCTTCTATTTGCTGGGCGATCACACTGCATCGCTCGTAGTAGCCCGCACCGGCATCCGTGACTCGCAAACGGCGCGTCGTGCGCTCCAGCAACCGGACGCCCAGTTGTTCCTCGAGTTTTGCCATGCGCTCGCTAACGGTCTGTTTGGTCACCGCTAGTTCACTCGCTGCGCGCGTAAAACTGCCTTCGCGCACGACGGTCGCAAACAGAAGCATGTCGGAGGGGGAGATCACATTGTCAGCTATTACCTGACAATATGTTCGGCGCAAGACAGATTGTCGCAGCAAGGAGCAAGAGGCATGATGGTACCATGAACGAAACGGCAGGCGCCCAGTGAACCGGAGCACGAGGCGCGAGCTCGTGACTGCGATGGTTGCGAGCGCTTTGATTCCCCACTGTTCGAGGAGACAACCCATGTCGATACGCCGCGTCATTGCAAACACCACACTCGATCAACAAACCCATGGACGAGGCTTCTCGAGCGCGTCGCTCAACGCCCTTCGTGTACCGCTAGATCCTTTTCTCAATGCCGATGACTTTCACATGTCGCAGCCGTTTTTTCCGCCACATCCTCATGCGGGCTTTTCTGCGGTCACCTGGATGTTTCCAGACTCCGATGGCGCTTTTGTCAACCGAGACAGCCTTGGCGATAGATCCATCATTGGCGCAGGTTCCCTGCATTGGACACTCGCCGGCGCTGGTATGATGCACGAAGAAGTACCTGAATCCGCGGGAACCGACACGCACGGTCTTCAGCTGTTTGTGAATCTCCCAGCGTCGTTAAAAATGACGACCCCGCGGGCGCTGCACGTTGATGCAGACAAGGTGCCACTCGACTCACCCGGAGATGGCGTTGAAGTACGCGTGCTCGTAGGTCGTTCAGGAGCCGCGGTGAGTCACATCGCCCCCTTGCCTCCGATCACCATGCTCGACGTGCGACTTGGACCAAACAAGGAGCTACGTCACCAGCCACAAGCCGGCGCGACAGTAGTAGCGATCGGGTGGGATGGTGCCGGATCTGCCGCGGACGGGGCGGCGTTTGGTCGGGCGCAAGCGATTGCGTTCGAGCGCGCCGAGGCGGGCGAGGTTCGTTTTCGGGCCGGTGCGTCTGGTCTGCGTTTCTTGCTTCTTGCGGGGCAGCCGATTGGCGAGCCGGTTGTCTTCAGGGGGCCGTTCGCGATGTCTAACGAGCTCCAGGCTGAAGATGCCTTTCGCCGCTACCGTGCGGGCGACATGGGACAACTGAAAGCGTCGTTTTGACGGGATGGCACGGAGGCTTTGCACCTTCGCTGATAGCTCTCGAAGCACGATCTCGCAAACAACGACCGCCCACTGCCAGGGCTACGCGCTCGACCACGAAGTCCGTCCGAACGCAGCGCCTGCTACGGTAGGCCGAGCACATCGTACTCGCGGACCCAAAAATCAAAACGCACGTTGTCCGTACCAGGCTCAATCTCACACGACTCACTCACGCCCACGAGCCGCGTAGTGATCCCCGGCACCAAACGTGAGGTGACGTTTTTCGCCAACGGAAGATCCCCATCCGCTGCAGCAAAAACACGAACGATCCATGCCAGACGGCCTTGGTAGTAACCAAGCAGATACCCCTGCACACACGTATCGGTGCGAGCAACTAGCTTGACGCCGCCCTCTTCTGTCAGCAGCGTCAACGCGGGACTCGCCGGCGCATTCTCAGCGAGCAAAAACCGCGCAAGCTGCGTCGCAAACACTGGCAATGGCTCAAACGCGAGCGCTTCTTTTTCGAGCGCGACCGCTCGCGCGTTCTGTCCCAAACGATGGAACGCCTGCGCGAGTGTATCGAGCACACCAGGATTGCGCTGAGTGCCCTCCACCGCTTTTTCCGCCGCCGTCACTGCGAGCTCGAGCAGCCGCGGCGATGAGTCCGGATCAATGGCCGTCACCCATGCAAGGTCGTTGAGCTGCACCGGGTTCGCGTTGACGTTCGAAACGAACGCACTCTTCGCGGCGAACACGTCCTCGGTCCAGGCCTCAGATTGTGAGCGCACCACACTGCGCCAGCCTGCCACTAAGGTCGCAGCCACAAGCACAGTCGCGATGAGCTTGGTGAACCACGATGCTGGCATCGCGAGGTCGCGAGGCATCACGAGAAACGCCATCACAAAACCACCGAAGAAGCCGGCGACGTGCGCCGACGCATCGATTTGTGGAACCAGCAGCGACAAGCCACCGTTCAGCAGTAGGATCGTTCCCCACCAACGCGCCGTCTGCTTCACTTCGGCGTCAAGGGTGTCTCGATAACGCAGGTGCATGGCAGCGAACGCGCCGAGCAGACCAAAGATCGCAGTCGACGCCCCAACAGACATGGGACCACGCGCCATATAAACCGAACCCGCTGCCCCCGCGACTGCCGCACCTAGGTAGATCGCCAAAAAACGCGCGCGGCCAAGCTGGGCTTCGATCAACGTGCCAAGCGAGTACAGAGAGAGCGCGTTCACCAAATAGTGAGGCAAGAAGAAGTGCACGAAGTTGGCGGAGAACAAGCGCTCCCACTGGCCATGATTGAGCACCAAAACAGGAACACTGGCGCCATAACGCACAAGCGCAA
>JBIKMD010000321.1:0-5696 GCA_044359465.1 Myxococcota bacterium | reverse complement strand
CCACACCTTGCTCATTGCTGGGCGTGCCATTGTGTTTGCGACGTTGATTAACGCTGGTGGGTTCCTGGCTTTTGCGCTCGCGGATCTGCCGCCAGTGCGTCAATTCGGTATTCTTTCTTCTCTGGCGTTTGTGCTGTCGATGATCGCGGACTTCACCGCGCTACCGGCTGCGCTGTGGATGGTCTTTCGCAGCAAGCCAGATCCCGCGGCGGCCGCAAAATAGACACAACAGTTTCGCAATCCGTCCGATACTGCGGGACCCATGTCTTTGCCTGTGAAGTTGACGGAAAAACGGCCGATTTTCAAACAGAGCTTCGAGCCGTTTGGCGTCGGCGTCTCCGTGTCTGTAACCCAGAATCAACGCCTGGCGCCGGGGCCAGATGAAGAGATTGCCTTCATTTCTGGTGACGACCTACAGGGCGTGGAATCGACGCTTTGGCGCAAACAGCTTTCGCCTCGCACCGCGCTCAAGCTCGGCGGACCAAGCGTGGCGCTGGATGCGAGCTCCAACAGTTTGAGTACGCGCATTCTTGGCATTGGCGCGTCGCACGAGCGCGTGGCGCAGGATGGCGTAAACAACGTACAGATTTCCGCTGAGCTAAAGGTCACGCACAAGACCGTGGCCGAGCTTGCAGGACTTGCTGCTCCCGCTGCTTTGGCCGGGGCTCATACGCTCTTCGCGCCCGCGGCCGTTGCTGCTGGAGAAGTATTACAGCACAGCATGAATGCACTACTGCCTGGCATCTCTGCGGCGCTCGCTGCGCGCAGTGTGGCAAACGCAGTCGATGTCATCGATGAGCCGAGCAGCAGCACTGGTGATAAGTTTTTTGCCGTGGGACGCGCGATTGGCGACGTCGTGCGTGTGTTCGACCTTGGCGTGGGCACCGCTATTTCGGCGTGTGTCAGTGTGGTTTCTGCATTCGTCGGTTGGTGGAAAGCACGCCGCGCCATCAAGGCGCTCACGGCGCCAGAGTAATCGTCACTTCGCATTTCCCGGAGATACGCCGCAAGCCTTGGTGTCGCTGCACGCGAAGTTTACGCCTTGGGCTTCGAACACGATCTGGGTGAGGCCTTTTTTTACGTTGACGCTGCCTTTGACTGGGGCAATTCGCGTCTGGCCTGCGGTGGCTTGCGACACGCGCGAAGCGCCCGAGGAACAAGCAAGAACAAGGCAGCAAACTAGGCTGAGGGGCTTTACGCGGCGGCGCGTAGTGTTTTTCAAACAGGTCCGTCAACGCGCCTGGTCGGCTGTGCCTGAGTTGCGCCGCGCACCAGGATCGCTATCGTGGAGACATGGGTGATTGGCGCAGCCATCTTTGTGAAAGCGACGAGGACATTCGCCGCATCGTTCGGCAGAGCAAACGTATTGCCGTACTCGGGATTAAGACAGAGGCGCAGAGCGGCCAACCGGCTTTTTCCGTGCCCGCCTACATGCAGCGCGTGGGCGCCGACATCATACCAGTCCCAGTCTACTACCCCGAGGTGAACGACATTCTGGGGGCCAAGGTCTACAGGCGGCTCGTGGACGTGCCTGGGGGGATCGATCTGGTTGATGTCTTTCGCCGGCCAGCTGACATCCCTCAACATTTGGATGATTTATTGAAAAGCCGTCCCAAGGCGGTGTGGTTTCAGCTCGGGATCCGCCATGATGAAGTGGCGCAGGTCCTCGCAAAAGCAGGGATTGATGTGGTTTCCGACCGCTGCTTGATGGTCGATCATAGGCGTTTTGCGTAGCTGTCACTTTTTGCTGGCGCCTTTTGTGTAATTACCGTACCTACATGCGCGATGATCACAAAAACGGTAGTTGTTTCAAAGGAAGCGCAGCGTCGAGAGCTCCTGTCTGATTGGCTGGCCAACCGCAAAGCAGAAGCGCTCAAGGCGCGCCATATGCGTTCTGACGCACCGTCCGCCGCCCGTCCGCTGAGCAAGTCTGCAAGCTCGAAATTCTCGGTTGCGCCAAAGCGTCAGAAATAACCTCGCGCCGCGACCGGAAACCTGCGATGGTATAACACCGTTCGCGAGCTCAAGGCATTTTGCTTCGTCCTCCACACGGCGTTACTTTTTCCCATGCCTGAGGAGGGCACGATGAGCTCAAAGCTCTACGTCGGTAATCTACCGTATTCCGCATCTGAACAATCACTCCAACAACACTTCGAGCAGTGCGGCCAAGTGGTCTCCTGCAAGATCATCATGGACCGCGACACCGGCCGCAGCAAAGGCTTTGCCTTTGTTGAAATGAGCTCGGCCGAAGAAGCGCAAAAGGCGATCAATTCGCTGAGCGGCCAATCGTTCGAAGGCCGTTCGCTCAACGTCTCTGAAGCACGTCCGCAAGAACCGCGCACTGGCGGCGGTGGTGGTCGTGGCGGCGGAGGCGGCCGTGGTGGTGGCGGCGGTGGCGGTGGTGGCCATCGCGGTTGGTAGGTCTTTTCGTTTTTTCAGTCAGTCGCTCTCAAAACCCCTGGAGGTCCTAGATGCAACAACGTCCATCGATGCTGAAGCGACAAAAAGAACGTGCTCGTATTGAGCGCCGCCAAGAAAAAGCGGCGATCAAAGAAGTGCGTAAGGCTGAAAAGAAGGCCCGTGCTGACGCTGGTCTCGGTCCAGAAGAGGAAGTCATTCCAATGGGACCGTTTCCGCAGCCTAGCTACTAAGCCCTGAAGAAAAACCAGATTGGTCGTTGGCAGCGTGTGAGCGCCGCCAAAGATCGCAAACAGGCGCGCTCTGTCGGCAACGATGGGCGCGCCTTTTGTTTTGGGCTAGCGCGGTGGGCATGACGTCGTTCCTGCCACTTTCAATGCTCTTGTCGCTTCACGTCGCGGCTACGCCTCATCTGGTGCCGCAGTTTACCGAACCCGCGCTTGCGTTGGCGATCGCGCGGGATGCGCCCATTGCGGTTGCGGATGGCAACACGCTGACGGTTTGGGATCTCGTGAGCCAGAGGATCCGGGCCCATGTGGCGTCGCCAACCGCGGCTCGCCTGCGTAGACTTGCGGTCTCTCCGGATGGCACGCGCCTGGCGGTTGCAGATCGCAGCGCAGTCTACAGTGTAGATGCGGACAGCGGCGTTGTTGTGGCGCGTTATGCACTCGCCGGCGACGAGGTGTTTTTGGCCTTTCGCGACAACAATACCCTGCTCGCATCGCGTGGGGGAACTCTGTTTGAGTGTGTTGGAAGAGACGCGCGGATCGTCGCCAGCGGGCTTTGCACCAACTGCGCTAACGGTGCGATGGCGCGCAACGGCCGGTGGCTCGTTCATTTTGGTCCAAACGCGCAGTTGCTGCTTGTGGATCTCAATGCCCAGCGTCCTGCTGCTCCCGCCACACTCGGGCTCGCAAACTGGGACGATAGTCTGGGCGTTTTTGGCACTGAGGCTGCGCCAGAGGTTTTCGTCTTCGGAAAAAAAGGTCTCAGCGTCCTTGGCGCGGCCGGTACCCGCCAAGCGCCGCTGCCGAAGGATTTCTACTGGAGCGAGAACATTCCTTTAGAGCAAACCGCCATGTGGCAAGCGCAAGGACATACCTTCGTGGCCGCGCGAGCGACTGTTTTTGACTACGACGGGCGCTCATTGCAGGCGCTCACTCGCAAGATGGACTTTAGGCAAAAAGCGCGCGCGTATCGCTCTGACACGCAGCAGCTTGTGCTCTCGAGTGAGCAGTACGCCTTGGCGTTTTACTCCGTCGATGCGTTTCGCAATACGGCGACCGACGTAGATGCAACACTCCCGCCGTCCCCCGAATCCGTGGTCGCTCCATTGGAAGCGCGTGCGCCTACTCTACAAGTGATCGGCAAGGAATGGCGCTTGGCACAACGTGGGGGCATTGGTGCCAGGGTCGTCGATTTGGCAACGAGCCAGGAGCTCATGCCTGGTGTGCTTCTGCCTCCGCTGCAAAACCTAGCTAGCTCACAAGGGGTCACCTTCTCGCCTTCGGGGCGCTACGCGCTGTTTTTTGCTGGCCGTGCGAAAGCGTTTGACGCGTCTTGGACTGGGCCCAGTTATTAGCTGGCCGACTTGAAGTCACAAACATGGACTGCGCTGACCTTCGCGCACCACGCGCAGGAGAACTGGCCTGACCCGGTGTTCACGAGCGATGAAAAAAAACTCTTGATGGTGGCGCCACTCGAAGCCGAGGCTGATGAACGCAGCCAGTACACCCCGCATTTTTCACTGTGGGATATCGCAACGCAAAAGCCGGGCAGCGCGCTGGGTGACGCCTATTCTTATCGTTGTGTCCTGGCGCAGGATGATCGTCGCGCGCTCTGCGGCGGTTTCGGTTACAACGCGGACGCCTCGCTCATTGACCTCACGCGCGGCGATTCCAAACGCGTCATGGCGAAATGTTTCACCCGAGATCGTCGTTACGTCATTGGCGCCGGTAGTTTTGCTGGGCCGCCCAAAGTGTACGACGTTGAACGCGGGGAGGAGGCGGCGCTCACGCCGGAGCAGATCGTCAGCGCTGGCCTGCAAGGAGAAGTATGCCTCGAAGCGCAGTACCAAGGACTCACCTGGACCGGCGGGTTGAACCAGCGAATGAAGAACGCGGTTTGGGAATGCAGCGATAGCACTAACGCCTCAGCGCTCGCGGCGATGCAGTACACACCGGACGGGAAGACACTCGTGGTTGCGTGTGGCAAACAGCTCATGGCGATTGACGTGCAGAGCGAACAAGTCGTCGCCCGCAGGCCGTTTCCTCACGGTGGCGAAGCGTCTGAGATTGTATTTGCCGCTGGCACGAATGAGGCTCTTGCTGGGGCGTCTGAAGTCCTTCAAACGGTAGGTCATGATGGCGTCACCAGACTACGGCGTCTGCCGCAACTAGAACCGCTTGGGCGCGTGATTGCGGCAGGTTTAGACTACGTGGTCAGCAACGAAGACGGGTACTACCTGTCGAGCGCGGGAGCGAACGCGCTCGTGGCGTTCTCGGATGGCAAACGCGCCTATCCCTTCGAAGATCTCGATCTGTATCTCAATCGTCCGGATGTCATTCTGAAAACGTCGAATCCCAACGCCGCGTCACTCTACGCACGCGCCTATGAAAAGCGCCTCAAACGCCTTGGCCTCAGCGCTGCGCCGCAGCTGCAAAAACGCCCGTCGGTTGCGCTGACTGAGCTTCCTCCTGCGACCACGCATCAGCCCTTGCTCAACTTGCATTTGCTTGCCCGCTCGGCGGCAGCGCCGCTCCGGACGCTGAAGGTGCGCGCGTCTGGTGTGGTGATTCAGGAGCAGGCCATCGAAGCCGCTACGCCGCAGATCGCGTTGAGCACGCAGCTCTCGCTCGTTCCAGGGAAGAACTTAGTCGCGGTGTCTGTGGTAGACCGGGAGGGCAACGAATCATTGCAGGCGCAGGCGACCATCACTTACCTTGCGTCAACGCCGCAAAAGCCAACGCTCTTCGTGCTCGCGATTGGTGTTTCCGATTATACGCTCGACGCGCTCGATTTGAGTTATGCCGCCAAGGACGCGCAAGACGTGGCGGCGGCGCTGAGCGAGGCCAATGGTCCTCCTTCCAAAACGTACGCGGCGCGGCTGCCTCGCTGGCGCCTCGAACAACTCAAACGGCCTTTCGCCTCGGTGCGCACCCAAGTGCTGGTCAACGCAGACGTCACTAAAGAAAACATCGCGCTAGCGCAGCGGTTCCTAGCCGAGGCGCGAGCCGAGGACCAAGTGGTCTTGTTCATGGCGGGGCATGGCGTGCTCG